>JAJYXS010000129.1 GCA_021801615.1 Actinomycetes bacterium | reverse complement strand
GCAGTCCGCTCCCGAGGCGCCCGCTCCAGGATCGCCCGCTCCAGGATCGTCCGCTCCCGGGGCGCCCGCTCCAGGATCACCCGCTCCCGGGGCACCCTCTCCAGGATCGCCGCGCAAGGTGTCCATGCCGAGCTCCTCGCGATCGACAGAGACCCTCTCACCGCTGACGATGGGTCGCTGCACCATGGTCGTCTGCCTCCCAACAATGCCCGTCGTGGGGGGCACCCGCGCGCGGCATGCTACCCGCCACAGCTCCCTCCTCTGGGCCCGGGGCACGCGCCCGCGCGTGCGACGCAGGCGGATCGCCCGGGCCGAAGCCACGGCATAACGGCGAATTCGCCAGCCTGACGATCGTTTGTTTTGACCCCGATCCGGATGGCTCCCGACAGGGAGCAACCCGGACGCAACGTCCGCGCGTACGCGCATACGAGCGTTCGATCGGTGCGGATCGCCGGCCGCGTTCGCCACGAGCTGGCCACCAACGCTGTATCGTGCGCTTGACCCGGCTCCGCTCTGCACGTATATCAAGTGGAGCATCCCCGACCTCTCCCCCCGACAAGGAGCATGCGGTGGTCTCCATCAGGACAGGATCACCGAAATACGCGGACGTGCCAGACGCGCAGTCGGTCTATCCCCAGGCGGCCAGCGAGAATTTCCCGGTCGCGTCGTGGCTCCTGCCCGCTTCCGTGCGTGCGGACCTCATGGCCGTCTACGGCTTCGCCCGCCTCACCGACGACGTCGGCGACGAGTCCGGGGGCGATCGCCTCGCGCACCTCGGATGGCTCGAAGACGAGCTCGAGCGCGCGGCACGTGGCGAGGCCACCCATCCCGTCGTGCAGCGGGTCGCCGCCACCGTCGCCGCCCGCCGCCTGCCTCTGCAGCCGTTCCGGGACCTGATCGAGGCAAACCGCCGCGATCAGACCGTCCAGCGCTACGAGACGTTCGAGGACCTGGTCGGCTACTGCCGCCTCTCCGCGAACCCGGTCGGGCGGCTCGTGCTCGAGATCTTCGGGGCCGCCACGCCCGAGCGCCTCGCGCTGTCCGACGACGTCTGCACCGGGCTCCAGGTGGTCGAGCACCTCCAGGACGTCGCCGAGGACCTCGCGCAGGGTCGGATCTACCTCCCGCTCGCCGACCTGGCCGCCGAGGGATGCGACGAGTCGGCCCTCTCTGCCCACCATGCCGGGTCCGCGCTGCGCCGTGTCGTCGCGCTCAACTCGGAGCGAGCCAGGCGGCTGCTCTTCTCCGGCGCGCCGCTCGCCGCGAGCCTCCCCCTCCGGCCGCGCGTCGCCGTCGCCTCGTTCACCGCGGGCGGCATGGCCGCCCTCGACGCGATCGAGGCGGCCGGCTTCGACGTGCTCGCCCACCGGTGCCGACCCCGGCCGGGGCGGTTCGCTGCCCGCCTCGCCCTCGTGCTGCTCGCCCCGCTCGGCTCCCGGACCCCCGGTCCCTCGCCGGCCCTGACCGGAGCCGGCCCCGACCGGATCCCGGCCCCGACAGGAGCCCGGCCGTGACGCCGCAGGCGGCCGTCGAGCGCGCCTACCGGGAGTGCGAGGCCATCACGCGGCGCGAGGCGAAGAACTTCGCGTACGGGATCCGGCTCCTGCGCCCCCCAGAGCGGCGCGCGCTCTCCGCGGTGTACGCGCTCGCCCGGCGCATCGACGACATCGGCGACGGAGACGAACCGCCAGAGCGCAAGCTCGAAGCGCTCGCCGAGGTGCGCGAGCAGCTGGAGGCGGTCGACGGAGCCGTCGAGCAGGTGGCCGACGGGGCGGCCCGCGACCCGGTGCTGGTCGCGGTGGCGGACGCGCGGTCCCGCTACGACCTCCCGATGGACGCCTTCGGCGCGCTCCTCGACGGCTGCGAGATGGACGTCGTGGGGACCACCTACCCCACGATCGACCATCTCGTCGTCTACTGCCGGCGCGTCGCTGGGTCCATCGGCAGGCTGTCGCTCGCCGTGTTCGGCGAGGCGCACGAGCCCGAGGCGAACGGGCTCGCGGACGACCTCGGCGTCGCGCTGCAGCTCACGAACATCCTGCGCGACGTGAAGGAGGACGGGCGGCGAGGGCGCGTCTACCTGCCCGCCGCCGACGCGGCCGCGTGCGGCTGCCCGCCCGACCTCTCCGACGACCGGGCGCTCGGGCGCCTCGTCGCGTTCGAGTGCACGCGCGCCGAGGAGTGGTTCGCGCGGGGGCTTGCGCTCCTTCCCATGCTCGACCGGCGCAGCCAAGCCTGCGTGGGGGCGATGGCGGGCATCTACCACCGGCTCCTGCGGAGGATCGCCCGCGACCCGATGGCGGTCACCCGCGAGCGCGTGTCGGTGCCGTCCTCCGAGAAGCTCTGGGTCGCGATGTCGTGCCTCGTCGCCGCCAACGCGTCCGGTCCGCTCGCCCGTGCCGAGGGCATCTCGTGAGCGCCGTTGCACCCGCGCCGGGTGCTCGCGTGGTCGTCGTCGGGGGCGGGCTCGCGGGCATGGCTGCGGCCCTCGTCGCGTCGGACGCCGGCGCGCAGGTCACGCTCGTCGAAAAGCGCCGGCATCTCGGCGGGCTCACCTGGTCGTTCGAGCGCAACGGCCTCGTGTTCGACAACGGCCAGCACGTGTTCCTGCGCTGCTGCACGGCGTACCGAGCCTTCCTCGACCGCATCGGCGCGGCGGACAAGGTCCGCCTCCAGCGCACCCTCGAGGTCCCGGTCCTCGCGCCGGGCGGACGGCGCGCCCGGATCGCGCGCAGCCCGGCGCCGCTCCCCTCCCCGTTCCACCTCGCGTCGTCGCTCCTCGCCTACCGCCACCTCTCGCTCGCAGAGCGCGCGCGGCTCCTGCGGCCGGTCCTCGCGCTGCGCGCGCTCGCCCTCGACGACCCCGCGCTCGACCGGCAGACCTTCGGAGCGTGGCTGGCCCGCCACGGGCAGTCGCCCCGCGCGATCGAACGGCTCTGGGACCTGGTGGTGCTCCCGACGGTGAACCTCGGCTCGGCGGAGGCGTCGCTCGCGTTGGCCGCGAAGGTGTTCCGCACCGGCCTCCTCGACACGGTCGACGGCGCGGACATCGGATGGGCCACGGTGCCGCTCGGGGAGCTCCACGGGGACCACGGCAGACGTGCGCTCGAAGCCGCCGGCGTGGAGCTCGTGCTCGGAACGGCCGCCGACGCGCTGCACGTCCGTGCCACGGGCTCCCACAGGCTCGCGGTCGGAGCCGGCGGCCGACGCCTCGGAGCGGACGCCGTCGTCGTGGCGCTGCCGCACGACGCCGCTCCCGCGGTGCTGCCCCCAGGCACCCTCGGGAACCTCTCGGGCCTCGGACGCGCGCCGATCGTGAACGTCCACCTCGTGCTCGACCGCAGGGTGACCGACCTGCCGATGGCCGCGGCGATCTCCTCGCCGGTGCAGTACGTCTTCGACCACAGCGAAGCCGCCGGCATCTCGCCGAGGAGCGGCAACCAATGCCTCGTCGTGTCCCTCTCGGACGCGACGGCCTGGGTCGGCGCTCGCCCGGAGCACCTGGTCCGCACGTTCCATGCGGCGCTCGGCGAGCTCTTCGAGAAGGCCCGAGACGCGAAGCTCGTCGACGGCGTCGTCACCCGCGAGCATGCGGCCACGTTCAGGGGCGCGCCGGGCACCGCCGCCCTCAGGCCGAGCCCGCGCTGCGCGCTGCCGGGCGTGTTCGTCGCCGGAGCGTGGTGCGCGACCGGCTGGCCGGCCACCATGGAAGGCGCGGTGCGCTCGGGCACTGCTGCGGCCACGGCCGCGCTCGCCTCGCTCGGCTCGGGCGCCTCGGGCACCTCGGGCGGCTCACCGAACGGGGCCCTGCAGCGAGAGAGCGAGCCGGCGTGACCATGTCGCTCGTGCCGCAGGGTGCCGGGCGGGCGCACTCCGTCCAGGTGCCGGTGCCCCGGGCGCTCGCCCGCGCGTCGTCGCTGCTCGTCCCCGCGCTCCTCGCCGCGATCGACCGGCTCGATCCCTCGCTCCAGGGGCCCGTGCGCCACCACCTCGCTGGCGGTGGCAAGCACGTCCGTGCCGGCCTCGTGCTCGTCGGCGCTGCGGCGGTCGGCGGGCGCGACGAGGAGGCCGTGCCCGGGGCCGTCGCCGTCGAGCTCGTGCACAACTATTCCCTGCTGCACGACGACATCATCGACCGCGACCGCGAGCGCCGGCACCTGCCGGCCGTGTGGGCGCAGTTCGGCGAAGGCGTGGCGATCGTGGCCGGCGACGCGCTCTCGGCGCTCGCGACGAAGGTGCTGCTCGACACGCCGACGTCCAGGAGCGTGGAGGCCGCGCGACGCCTCGCCGACGCGAACTTCCAGATGATCTCCGGCCAGTCCGCCGACATGGCCTTCGAGGCCCGCACCCAGGTGAGCGTCGAGGAGTGCCTCGCGATGGAGCGTGCAAAGACGGGCGCGCTCTTGTCGGCGGCGTGCGCGATCGGCGCGGTGCTCGGCGGAGCCGACGGGCGCGCCGCGGACGCGCTCGGCACGTACGGCGAGCACCTCGGGATCGCCTTCCAGGCCGTCGACGACCTGCTCGGGGTCTGGGGAGATCCTTCCACGACGGGAAAGCCGGTCGGGGCCGACCTCCTCGCCAGGAAGAAGGCGCTCCCGGTCGCCGTCGCGTTCGAGCGCGGCGGCGAGGCGGCGGAGGAGCTCGCGGCGATCCTCTCGCACGCGCCCGAGGCCGGCGACGTGGCACGGGCCACCCTGCTCATGGAGCGAGCCGGCGTGCGCGACGCGGTCGCGGCGATCGCCGACGAGCACCTGCATGAGGCGCTCGAGGCGCTCGAGCGGGTGCACCTCGAAGCGAAGCCGAAGGAGGAGCTGGTGGAGATCGCGAGGTACGTGACCGCGAGGGACCGATGACGACGACCCGTCGGAGAGCGCTCGGCGACGGAGAGACGGTGGAGGCCGCCGCGGCCGCCCCGCCCGCCTCGGACGCGGCCAGCGCCCTGAAGAAGGCGACCCAGGCGCTGCTCGCTCTCCAGCACGACGAAGGGTGGTGGAAGGGAGAGCTCGAGACGAACGTCACGATGGACGCCGAGGACCTGCTCCTTCGCCAGTTCCTCGGGATCCGCACGAACGAGGACACCGCGGCGTCGGCCCGCTGGATCCGAGCCAACCAGCGCGAGGACGGCACGTGGGCCAACTACCACGGCGGGCCCGGGGAGCTGTCGACGACCGTCGAGGCCTACGTGGCGCTCCGGCTCGCAGGCGACCCGCCGGACGCGCCGCACATGGCCGCCGCATCGGGGTTCGTCCGTGACCACGGCGGGATCGAGCGGACGCGTGTGTTCACGAAGATGTGGCTCGCGCTCTTCGGAAAGTGGTCCTGGGACGACCTCCCGGTCCTCCCGCCCGAGCTCGTGCTCCTGCCGCCATGGGTCCCGCTCAACATCTACGACTTCGGTTGCTGGGCGCGCCAGACGGTCGTGGCGCTCACGATCGTCTCCACGTACCGGCCGGTCCGCGACCTCGGCGTGGACGTCGACGAACTGCGCAGCGGCCTCGCGCCTCCCCCGCCTTCCCCGCTGCTCTCCTGGGAGGGCGTGCTCGAGCGTGCGGACAGGGTCGCACGGCGCTACGCGCGACACCCGGTCCGCGTGCTGCGCGAGGCGGCGCTGCGCGAAGCGGAGCGCTGGATCGTCGAGCGCCAGGAGGCCGACGGCGGCTGGGGGGGCATCCAGCCGCCCTGGGTCTACTCGATCATCGCGCTCCACCTGCGCGGCTATGCGCTGACACACCCGGTGCTCCGCTCGGCGCTCGCAGGGCTCGAAGGGTTCACGATCCGAGACGAGAAGGGGCGCCGGCTCGAGGCGTGCCAGTCGCCGGTGTGGGACACCGCCCTGTCGGTGGTGGCGCTCGGGGAGGCCGAGCTCGGACGCGACCACCCCGCGCTCCGTGCCGCGGCGCGCTGGCTCGTCGGCCAGGAGATCGCCGTCGAAGGGGACTGGAGGGTGCGCCGCCCGCACCTCGAGCCGGGCGGATGGGCGTTCGAGTTCGCGAACGACCACTACCCCGACGTCGACGACACCGCGGAAGTGGTGCTCTCGCTGCTGCACTGCGACGAGGACGACCGTGGCTCGGTCGCGCGCGCCACCCGGTGGGTCCTGGGCATGCAGTGCAGCGACGGGGGTTGGGCCGCCTTCGACGTCGACAACACCCGCACGCTCTGCCGCAAGCTGCCCTTCTGCGACTTCGGGGAGCTGATCGACCCGCCGAGCGCGGACGTAACCGCCCACGTCGTCGAGATGCTCGCCGCCCTCGGGTCCGCCGGTCGACCCACCGACCGCGCCGCGATGCACCGGGGGGTCTCCTGGCTCCTGGCGAACCAGGAGCCCAACGGGTCCTGGTTCGGGCGATGGGGCGCCAACTTCGTGTACGGGACCGGAGCGGTGGTGCCGGCCCTCGTCGCGGCCGGAGTGCCGGTGACGCACCCGGCGGTGCGCCGAGCCGTCGAGTGGCTCTTCTCCTGCCAACAGGCGGACGGGGGATGGGGCGAGGACCTCCGTTCCTACGACGACCCGGCGTGGGCGGGGCGGGGGGCGTCGACCGCGTCCCAGACGGCGTGGGCGCTCCTCGCGTTGCTCGCCGCAGGCGAGTCGAAGAGCGCAGCTGCTCGCCGGGCCGTGGAGTTCCTCGTCGCCACGCAGCAGGCCGACGGCACCTGGGACGAGCCGTGGTTCACCGGGACCGGGTTCCCCGGCGACTTCTACATCAACTACCACCTCTACCGGCTCGTCTTCCCGGTCGCCGCGCTCGGGCGTTTCGTGCACGGAGGCGGACCGCATGGCTGACGAGGTGATCGTGCTCGCGCCCACGCGCGCAGAGGCCCGCTCCCTCGGCGCGGGCACCGTCGTCACCGGCACGGGGGCCGCGTCGGTCGCCCGCGCCGTCGAGCGGCTCCTGCCGAGGTTGCTGCCGTCCACCGCGGTGGCGGTCGCTGGGACCGCCGAGCAGCTCGGAGGCGACCTCATGGCGGGCCAGCTCGTCGTCGCGAGCGAGCTGTGGGCGTCGCCAGGCGAGGCGAGGCCACGGCTCGTGCGCCGGATCCCTTCTGCACCCCTGCTCGCGGGCGAGCTGCGGCGCGACGGCCACGTCGTCTCCGTGGGCCCGGTCCTCACCACGAGCGGGGAGCTCGACCCGGAGCTGGCCAGGGGGCTCGGCGCGACCGGCGCGCTCGTGCTCGACCGCCACTCGGCGTGGGCGGCGACGCTCGCCGCCGGGGACCGCCCGCTCGCGGTGGTCCGCGCCGTCGAGGAGCTCCCGGGACCCGGTGCGATGGCGGCGATCGGCTCCCGCCGTGCCACCGCGTCGCTCGCAGGGGTCCGCGAGTCGATCGAGCGTTGGGCGCGCGCGTGCCGAGCGCGCCGCGTGGTGCTCGCGTGGCCGCGCTCGTTCTGCGCGGGCGTCGAGCGCGCGATCGAGATCGTCGAACGCGCCCTGGAGCGCCACGGCCCGCCGGTCTACGTCCGTCGCCAGATCGTCCACAACACCCACGTGGTCGGACGGCTCGCCGCGATGGGGGCCGTGTTCGTCGAGGAGATCGACGAGGTGCCCGACGGGGCGACCCTGGTGCTCGCCGCCCATGGGGTCTCGCCCGACGTCCGCGACGAGGCGGCCGCGCGCGACGGTGTCAGGGTGATCGACGCGACCTGCCCGCTCGTCGCGAAGGTGCACCACGAGGCACGCCGCTACGCCGCGCGCGGCTACGACATCGTCCTCGTCGGCCACGCCGACCACGAGGAGGTCGTCGGCACCCGCGGCGAGGCACCCGACCGGGTGCACGTCGTGGCCACCGCCGACGAGGTCGGCCGCCTCGAGCTCGCACCCGGCGCGCCGGTCGCCTACCTCACGCAGACCACGCTCGCCACGGACCAGACGGCCGAGGTCGTCGACGCCCTCCGCCGCAGGTACCCAGGCGTCGTCGGCCCGAGCACCGAGGACATCTGCTACGCGACGCAGAACCGCCAGGACGCCGTGCGGGCGATCGCCCGCGAGTGCGACCTGCTGCTCGTCGTCGGCTCGGCCAACTCGTCGAACACGGCGAGACTGGTAGAGGTGGCCCTGCGAGAGGGCTGCCGAGCGGAGCTGGTGGAGGACGCCGGCCAGCTCCGTCTTTCGTGGCTCGACGGTCCGGCGACCGTCGGGGTCACTGCCGGCGCGTCCGCCCCCGAGTCCCTCGTCACCGACGTGATCCAGGCGCTGTCGGCCCTCGGGCCCACCGAGGTCGCCGAACGCAGGACCACGACGGAGAACGTCCGATTCACTCTCCCAGCACAGGTGCGCTGATGCCCATTCCGATGAAGCAGAACATGAGGATCGGAGCGCATCTGCTCCGGCAGCGGCTGAAGGGCCGCAAGTACTACCCGTTCATCGTCGAGATCGAGCCGCTGTTCGCGTGCAACCTCTCGTGCCCGGGCTGCGGGAAGATCCAGCATCCGACCGACATCCTGCGCAAGCGGCTCTCCGTCGACGACGTCGTGCACGCGGTCGAAGAGAGCGACGCGCCCATGGTCTCGATCGCCGGCGGTGAGCCTCTCCTCCACCCGCAGATCGCCGAGATGGTGGAAGCCCTCGTGACGCGCAAGGTCTACGTGTACCTCTGCACGAACGCCGTCCTCCTCCGGCGTCGGCTCGACAAGTTCACGCCGAGCGAGTACTTCTCCTTCGTCGTGCACGTGGACGGGCTGAAGGAGCGCCACGACGAAGCGGTCGCCCGTGAAGGCGTCTTCGAGACGGCCGTCGAGGCGATCCGCGAGGCCAAGCGCCGAGGCTTCCGGGTCACCACCAACTCGACCTTCTTCAACACGGACTCACCCAAGACCGTGCGCGACCTCCTCGACTTCTTGAACGACGAGCTCGAAGTGGACGCGATGATGATCTCGCCCGCGTACGCGTACTCGAAGGCGCCCGACCAGGAGCACTTCCTCGGCGTCGAGCAGACCCGCCAGCTCTTCCGGGAGGCGTTCGCCGGGAAGCGCAAGAAGTGGCGGCTCAACCACTCGCCGCTCTTCCTCGACTTCCTCGAGGGCAAGCGGGACTTCCAGTGCACCGCGTGGGGCATCCCCAGCTACTCGGTGCTCGGATGGCAGCGGCCGTGCTACCTCATGTCCGACGGCTACGTCTCCTCCTACAAGGAGCTGGTCGAGACGACCGACTGGTCGAAGTACGGGAGGGGCAAGGACCCGCGTTGCGCGAACTGCATGGCGCACTGCGGCTACGAGCCCTCGGCGGTGATCGCGTCCATGGGCTCGCTGCGAGAGTCCTTGCGCGCGCTCGTGAGCACGCATTGACCGGCGTGACGACGCTGCACGACCCAAGGCTCCGGACGGCTCCGGAGCCGCAGGCGGATCGCGACCTGCACGCGGGTCCGCATCCCGAGCCGCAGGCGGACCAAGAGCCGCAGGCAAGCCCGCATCCCGAGCCGCAGGCGGACTTGCAGGTGCCGAGGGCGCTTCGGGACCTGACGCCAGAGCGCTTGCGCGCCATGGACCGGCCGGCCCTCGACGCGCTCTCGGCCGAGATCCGGCGCTTCCTCGTGTCGTCGGTGTCGGAGACCGGGGGCCACCTCGGCTCGAACCTCGGCGCGGTGGAGCTGTGCATCGCGCTGCACCGGGTCTTCGACTCCCCGACGGACCCGATCGTCTGGGACACCGGCCACCAGGCCTACGTGCACAAGGTGGTGACCGGCCGGGCAGCCCGCTTCACGAGCTTGCGACGGGCAGGAGGGCTCTCGGGCTACCCGAACCGCACGGAGTCCGTGCACGACTTGGTGGAGAACAGCCACGCGTCGACGGGGCTCAGCTATGCAGACGGTCTCGCGCGCGCCCGGGACGCCCGCGGGGAGCGCCACCACGTCGTCGCGGTCCTGGGCGACGGCGCGCTCACCGGGGGCCTCGCCTACGAGGCGCTGAACAACATCGGCGTCTCGCAGCGGCGCGTCGTCGTCGTGCTGAACGACAACGGTCGCTCGTACGCACCGACGATCTCGCCGCTCACGACGGCGGGCAGCCCGGCGTCCTCCGCACCGGCCGCCTTCTTCGGCGCGTTGGGCTTCTCCTACGTCGGCCCGGTGGACGGCCACGACATCGACGCGCTCGAGACCGTCCTTCGCGACGCGAGGTCCTTCGGCGGTCCCGTCGTGGTGCACGTGCACACGGTGAAAGGGCACGGCTACGCACCCGCTGAGCTCGACGAGGAGAAGTGCCTCCACGACGTCTCACCCTTCGACGCGGTGACGGGGCGGCCACGAGTGCCGAAGGGGAGCGTCCCGACCTACACCGACGCCTTCGCAGCCGCGATCGTGAAGGAGGCCGCGTCGCGCCCGGAGCTCGTCGCGGTCACCGCCGCGATGACCGGACCGACCGGCCTCATCCCGTTCGCCGAGCGCTACGGCGACCGGCTGGTCGACGTCGGGATCGCCGAGCAGCACGCGGTGACCCTCGCCGCGGGGATGGCGATGGGAGGGCTGCGACCGGTGGTCGCCGTCTACTCCACGTTCCTCAACCGCGCATGGGACCAGGTCCTCCACGACGTGGGGCTCCACCGTCTTCCGGTCGTCTTCTGCCTGGACCGAGCGGGGGTGACCGGCGACGACGGCCCGAGCCACCACGGGATCCTCGACCTCGTGCTGCTCTCCAAGGTGCCAGGGATGACGGTGCTCGCGCCCTCCTCCTACGAGGAGGTGGCCGTCATGCTCCACGACGCGCTGGAGCACGACGGCGGGCCCGTGGCGATCCGGTGGCCCAAGACCCCCGCACGCTGCCGCGCCGAGACCGGCGCCGGCCTGAGGGCGCGACGCGTCGCCGGGGGGGACGGATCCGTCTGCCTTCTCGGCGTGGGCAAGCTCCTGGAGGCGTGCGAGCGGGCCGCTGCGGTGCTCGAGGCCGACGGCGTCGAGGCGACCGTGTGGGACGTGCGGGTCGCCCGCCCGCTCGACGCGGCGATGCTCGCCGACGCCTCCTCCCACGCCGTCGTCGTCACCGCCGAGGACGGCGCCGTCGAGGGAGGCGTGGGGGAGACGGTCGCCGCCGCGCTGCGCTCCGGCGCGTTCGCCGCCACCTGTTCGAGGCCTTTCGTGCGTACCTGCGGCCTGCCGATCGCGTACCTGCCGCAGGGGAAGGCCGACGACATCCTCGCGGCCTGCGGCCTCGACGGCCGGGGCATCGCCAACGCCGCGCTCGAGACCCTGCGCGCGCTGGCGTGAGCGTGGCGGGCGGCACGCTGCTCCAGCGAGCCGGTGCCGCTCGGGCGCGGCTGTCGATCGACACCCCCATCGGCGCCGTGCTGCTCGCGGGCGACGACTCCGCCCTCTCCCATCTGTGCCTTCCGGGGACGAGCGAGCTCGCCAGCACGCCCGGCCGGACGCCGGCGCCGCTGCGCTTGGCCGCCTCGCAGCTCGACGAGTACTTCTCCGGCTCGCGCAGGTCGTTCGCGCTCCCGGTCGCGCCCCACGGCACCGCGTTCCAGCTCTCGGTGTGGAACGCGCTCACCGGCATCCCCTACGGCGAGACCGTCACGTACGGCGAGCTCGCCAGACGCGTGGGCCGACCAGGAGCCTTTCGCGCCGTCGGGCAGGCGAACGGCGCCAACCCGCTCCCGATCGTCCTCCCCTGCCACCGCGTCGTCGCTGCCGGGGGCCGGCTCGGCGGCTACGGCGGGGGGCCCGACGTGAAGCGCAGGCTGCTGGCGCTCGAGGGGGCGGTGCCTGCGAAGCCGCTGGCGAGCGACCGTGCCAGTTAGACCGTACTAACGAATGTCCATATAATCAGTCTGTGACGCCCCTCGACTTCGTGGTCTCGCTGGCGCTCGTGTCGGTCGCTGCGGGCGTCCTCGGGTCCCTGATCGGCTTGGGCGGCGGTGTGGTGATCGTCCCGGTCCTCACCCTCCTGTACCACGTGGACATTCGCCTGGCGATCGGAGCGAGCATCGTCTCGGTGATCGCGACGTCGAGCGGCGCGGCTGCCGCCTATGTCCGGGAGCGGATGACCAACCTGCGGGCAGGGATGTTCCTCGAGATCGCGACGACGACGGGGGCGGTGAGCGGCGCCTACCTCACGACGGTGCTGCCAACCCGGTTCCTGTTCGTCTTCTTCGGGCTCGTCCTCGGCTACTCCTCGTTCGCGACGTTCCGCCGGCGTCACTCCGCCGAGCCGCTCACGACGTCGAACGACCGGATCGCGAACTACTTCGACCTGCACGGCTCTTACTACGACGAGGCCGAGCAGCGAGAGATCTCCTACAAGGTCGTCGGCACGAAGGCCGGCCTCGCGCTCATGTACGTCGCCGGGCTGGTGAGCGCGCTGCTCGGCATCGGCTCTGGGGCCCTCAAGGTGCCGGCCATGGACAGCGCGATGCACCTCCCCATGAAGGTGTCCTCGGCGACGAGCAACTTCATGATCGGGGTCACCGCTGCGGCGAGCGCGGGAGTGTACTTCATCCGGGGCCAGATCGACCCCGTCATCGCCGCGCCCGTCGCGGCGGGCGTGCTCCTCGGAGCGACCTTCGGGGCCCGGGTCCTCGGCCGGATCACGAGCAAGACCGTCCGGCTCGTCTTCGTCCTCGTCCTCGTCGTGATCTCCCTCGAGATGCTCCAGAAGGGGATCTTCCCGTGACCGACGTGAACGGACCCGCTGCCAGCCACGGAGCACCCGCGTCCCCCGCCCGGGTGCCGGCCACGGAGGGTCTCGCCCGCTCGGGCAGCCGCCGTCCGCTCGGCCCCGAAGAGGCGGCGGCGATGGAAGAGAAGGTCCGGAAGGTCGAACTGGCCATCAGCCTCGTGCTGCGGATCGGCGTCGTCGTGAGCGTGCTCGTCATCGCCGTCGGGCTCGGCCTCATGTTCGCCCACCACAGCGAGTACGTGTCGGTGTTCGGCCACTTCTCCTACCAGCGGCTCACGTCGAAGACGACGTCGTTCCCGCACTCCTTCGGCGCGCTCGGACGCGCGATCGCCAGTGGAGAGGGTCGCGGGATCGTCGTGCTCGGGGTGCTGATCCTGATCCTCACTCCCGTGCTGCGGGTGGCCGTCGGAGTGCTGTCCTTCGTCTACGAGAAGGATCCCCCAATGACCATCGTCACCCTCTACGTGCTGGCCGTCCTCGTCGGATCCTTCTTCCTCGCAGCGGTGTGAGACCGTGGCAGCCACCCTGGACCGCTCGAGCCCGCTGCCTCTGTGGGCGCAGATCGTCGAGGACCTTCGCCGCCGCCTGCTGCGCGGGGAGTTCGAAGCGCACTTCCCGACCGACGAGGAGCTGACCCGCGACTACGAGGTCAGCCGGCAGACCGTGCGCGAGGCCGTTCGCCGCCTCACCGCCGAGGGCCTCGTGGTCCGCCAGCGAGGCCGCGGCTCTTCGGTCGCCCTTCCCGTCCTCGAGCAGCCCCTCCACTCCCTCTACAGCTTGGCGTCGGCGGTGCGAGCGAGTGGCGTCGAGGAACGCAGCGAGGTGATCGCCGCCGAGCGACGCCCGGCCACGGCCGAGGTCGCCGCCGCGCTCGACCTCGACACCGGTGCCGAGGTCGTGTTCATCGAGCGGCTCCGCATCGCCGGTGCCGAGCCGATCGCGCTCGACCGCTCGTGGCTGCCGGCGGAGCAGGCCGGCCAGCTCCTCGACGCCGACCTGTCCACCGGGGGCCTCTACGAGCTCCTCGCCGCCCACTGCGCGTTGCGCGTCACCGGCGGGCGAGAACGCATCCGGCCCGTGATCCCCGAGCCGTCCGACCGCCGGCTGCTGCGGCTGCCGCCGAAGACCGCGGCCTTCTCGATCGACCGGCTCGTCCTCGCAGGAGACCTCCCCGTCGAATGGCGCAAGAGCCTCATCCGGGGCGATCGGTACTCGCTGATCGCAAGGTGGCCGGCCGGTGCGCAGCTCCGGCGCGACGAGCTGGCCTGACCCTCCTCGCCTCGAGACGTCTTCGTTCCCGGGGTCTGAGGTAGCCTCCTCGCATGGCCGTCGTGGACGGTGCCGTTCGCGGCGCGACGATCGAGGTACGGGGCCTCACCAAGCGGTTCGGAGCGGTCACCGCGGTCGACGACCTCAGCTTCACCGTCGAGCCCGGACGCATCACCGGCTTCCTCGGCCCGAACGGCGCCGGGAAGACCACGACGCTGCGCATCATGCTCGACCTCGCCTTGCCGACCTCGGGGACCTGCACGATCGGCGGCCGGCGCTACCGCGACATCCCGGAACCGGCGCGTCACGTCGGTGCGGTGCTCGAGGCGACCAGCTTCCACCCGTCGCGACGCGCCCGGGCGCACCTCGAGATGATGGCGATCGAAGCCGGCCTGGAGCGCTCGCGCGTCGACGAGGTGCTGGCGCTCGTCGGACTGACCGCCGACGCGCACCGCAAGGTGGGCGACTACTCGCTGGGCATGCGCCAGCGCCTCCAGCTCGCCGGCGCGCTCCTCGGGGACCCGGGCGTCCTCGTGCTCGACGAGCCGTCCAACGGGCTCGACCCACAAGGGATCGCGTGGCTCCGAGACCTGCTCCGGCACCTCGCGTCCGAGGGGAGGACGATCCTCGAGTCCTCGCACCTGCTCGCCGAGATGGCCCTGACGGTCGACGACGTGGTGATCGTGTCGAACGGCCAGCTCCGGGCCCAGGGTCCGCTCTCCATCCTCACCACCCAGGCCCAGTCGTCGATGCGGGTGCGGACGCCCGAGCCCGGCCGGCTGAGCGAGATCGCCCGCCGAGCCGGCTACGCGCCCCGGCCGATCGGCAGCGACACCCTGCTCGTCGACGGGGCGACCCCAGAGGCGCTGGGGCCGCTCATCGCCTCCAACGGCGTCGTCGTGTACGAGGTGGTCCAGGTGAGCCAGGACCTCGAGAGCGTGTTCCTCGAGCTCACCACATCGATGACCGCTCCCAGTGAGTCCCCCGAGATGGCACGCCGATGACCGAGCCGGCGCTTCGCCTGGTCCGTGCCGAGCTCTTCAAGTTCCGCACGACCCCGGGGGCTTGGGTCTCCATCGGGGTGGTCGCGCTGCTGACCGGGCTCGGGATCACGACGTCGTTCATCGTCGCCCGCCACGGGGTCGCGCACTTCGGCGCGCCGACCACGACGACCGACCTGCGGCGCCTCATGGGAGCGGGGTACACGGCCGCCATCGTGATGGCGCCGGTCCTCGGCGTGCTCTGCATCACGACCGAGTACCGCCACCGGATCCTCACCGCGACCCTGCTCCTCCACCCGAAGCGTTCGGACGTCCTCGGCGCGAAGGTGCTCGCCTCCGCTGCGTGGGGCCTCCTCATGGGCGTGGCCTCCTTCGTCATGATCGGGATCATGGGGATCCCTCTCCTCGTCGCCGAGGGCGGGTCGGTCTCGAACCTGCTGGACCAGGTCGGGCCGGTGCTGCCCGGCATGCTCGCGGCGTACGTCCTCCTCGCCGTCTACGGGATGGGCATCGGCACCCTGGTGCGCAACCAGATCGCCGGGGTCATCGTCGCGGTGGGCGTCACCCTCGTCCTCGAGCCCATCATCGTGGCGATCTTCAGCTCCCTCGCGCACATGGACGTGAACTTCCTCCCGACACGCGCGACGCAGGCGCTCGCTGGCGGCCTGTCCGCGCGCGGGCCGGGCGGCGCGAGCGCCTCGACAGCGCACGTGCTGCTGAGCTGGTGGCTCGGCGCGATCGCCCTCGTCGTCTGGGGCGTCGGGACCACCGTGATCGGCTACTTCACGACCTTCCGCCGCGACGTCGTCTGAATCGTCTGACCGGCCCCGGCCCGAGCGACCGGGCCCTGCTGCGCGTCCGGGTCGAGGCTCCGCCGGGTCACAGGAATTCCAGCGTCTCGAAAGGCGCGCAGTCCACCACGGTCGCGACCCTCGTCGCGAAACCGGCGCCTCGGGCCGGCCTCCTCACGTCGTAGGGCACCCCGGCACCGTCCGCGCGCACCTCCACCGCTGCCCTGCCGTGCAGCACGACCCGGACGCGGGCGGGATCGGGGTAGCCGCCGGCGCGCTCCCAGCGCAGCGTGCGCAGCCCGCCGGCCCCCGACACGACCCTGAAGCCGTGGCGGCGGTGGGGGCCATAGCCGTCTCCGGCGTCGTCGTAGAGGCTGCCCCGGGCTCGGCCAGAGCGGTCCAGGACGCAGTGCAGCGCGAGCAGCCGCGGCTCGTGGGTCAGCGCGATCGTCCCGTCGCGGTACGACCCGTCGTCGAGCGGAAGGACGGTCCCTGCGCGGACGAAGACGGGCGGCGCTCCGAGCGGCGCGTCGACGAGCGCCCGTCGAGCGTCGGTGACGGGCCCGACGCACGCTTCGGCGTCTCCTGCAAGGGGGCTCCAGCGCGCCCACTCACCGCCGGGGAGGGCGACCCGGCGCGACCGCGCGCCGGGCGACGTGACGGGAGCGACCAGCAACGCGTCGCCGAGGAGGAACTCGTCGGCCGACGCGAGGGTGTCCGCGCCGATGGGCCAGCCGAGCGGGCGGACCGGCGGGCTGCCGGTGCGGGCGGCCTCCTCTGCGAGCGTGTAGAGGTACGGCAGGAGGCGATAGCGGAACCGGACGAGGTCGCCGACGAGCGAACGGGCGGGCTCGGGGAAGCGCCACGGCTCGCGGTCCGCGGCGGTTGCGGTGCAGTGCGTCCGGCACAATGGAAGGAACACCGCGAGCTCGAGCCACCGCAGGTAGAGCTCGTCGGTCGGGGTCCCCGAGAACCCCCCGATGTCCGGCCCGCTGAAGGGGATCCCAGACAGCCCGAGGCCGAGGATCGTGGGGACCTGCTGGCGCAGGGACGCCCAGCTCGTCTCCGCGTCTCCCGTCCAGATCCACGACCACCGTTGGAGGCCGGCCCACCCCGAACGCGAGAGCACGAACGGACGGCGCTCGGGGCGCGCCGCCTCGAGCGCGCGGGCGCCCGCCTCGGCCATGAGCAGCCCGTAGGCGTTGTGGCACGTGCGGTGATCGCCCCCGGCGTGGCGGGCATCCCGGGGCAGGGTCTGGTCGCCCCAGAGCGCGAACGACGTCGGCTCGTTCATGTCGTGCCAGACGCCGGCGACTCCTCGATCGACCAGCCGCGGGTAGAACCCTCCCCACCACCGGCGCGTGCTTTCGTCGGTGAAGTCCGGGAAGGCTGCGCGTCCCGGCCAGACCACGCCGTGGAGGACCTCGCCGCCGGGCGCGCGGACGAAGTGCGCCTGGCCGCCGGCGTAGACGTCGTAGCCGGCGTCGGCTTTCACCGCGGGGTCGACGATCGCGACGAGCCTCGTGCCCTGACCTGCGAGCTCCCCGGCGAGCGACGCCAGGTCGTCGAAGCGCTGCGCGTCGACGGTGAAGACCCTGTAGCCCTCCATGTAGTCGATGTCCAGGTGCACGACGCTGAGCGGCAGTCCCTCGTCACGGAAGCCCTGCGCGACGGCCCGCACGTCAGCGTCCGTGCGGTAGCCCCAGCGCGACTGGTGGTAGCCGAGTGCCCAGCGTGGCGGGAGAGGCGGACGGCCCGTGAGCGAGACGTAGCGCTCGAGCAGCTGCGGCAGCGGTCCGGACGCGACGTAGTGGCGGAGCATTCCCGATGAAAAGCGGGCCTCCAGGCGGGCCGATCCGGCCGCGGACCGCTCCCCCGATCGCGCGCCGGGCGCCGAGGGAGCGATGATCTCGACCTCGCCCTCCGCGGGGTTCTCGAAGAACGAGAGCAGGTTCCCTGCAGGGTGGAGGCCGATGACGACCGGGACGACGCAGTACAGCGGGTCCGTCCCGGTCGTCCATGCGGCGCCGGGATCCCGGTTCCAGAGCCGGTGGCGGCCCCGCAGCTCCAGGTCGCCGGCCTGCTCGCCGAGCCCCACGAGCCGCTCGCCGTCGCGCAGCAGGTGTCGGTGCACGCGGCCTGCGCCTTCTCGCAGCGGCGCCAGCTCGTGCC
>JAJYXS010000198.1 GCA_021801615.1 Actinomycetes bacterium | reverse complement strand
CTGGGCGACCCGGGGCGCCTGCGCGAGATGGGGGAGGCCGCGCGCGCGCTCGGCCGCCCCGACGCGGCGGACCGCATCGGCGAGCTGGTGGTCGCGCATGCCCGCTGACCGGCTGCCAGCGCGGGCCTCCGGCCCACTGGGGGCCTCGCCCCAGTCACCGGTCCCGGACCCCGCCGGCGCTGTCGACCTGTCCGTGCACCGCCACGTCCACGTCGTGGGGATCGGCGGTGCCGGGATGAGCGCGATCGCCACCGTCCTGTCGGGGATGGGACATCGGGTCAGCGGCAGCGACGTGAAGGGGTCGGCGGTCACCGAACGGCTGCGCGCCATGGGTATCGGGGTCACGATCGGCCACGCCCCTGCCTCCGTCGTGGAGGCCGACCTGGTCACCTACTCGCCCGCCGTGCCCGGAGACGACGTGGAGCTCTCCGAGGCTCGTCGACGCGGTATCCCCGTCGTCGCGCGCTCGTCGGTCCTCGCGGCGATCGCACTGGCGCGTAGGTGCGTCGCGGTGGCCGGCACCCACGGCAAGACGACGACCGCGTCCATGCTCTCGCTGATCCTCGTCGAGGCGGGGCTGCGCCCGTCGTACCTCATCGGCGCGGACGTGAACGAGACCGGCACGAACGCGCTGTGGGACGACGGCGAATGGCTCGTGATGGAGGCGGACGAGAGCTACGGGTCCTTCGGCGCGCTCCGCCCGGAGGTCGCGATCGTGACCAACGTCGAGCCGGACCACCTCGACCACTACGGGACCTTCGACTCGCTCGCCGGCGCGTTCGCCGGGTACCTCGCTCGCTCGAGGCGGCGGGTGGTGAGCGCCGACGACCCGGTGGCGGGACGTCTCGGAGCGGAGGTGGGCGCGCTGACCGTGGGCAGCTCGCCGGACGCGACCTACCGGATCGCCGGCATCGTGACCGGGCGCAGCGCGACGAGGTTCGACCTTCGGGGGCCAGGCGGGCCGCTGGGGCGCATCGACCTCGCCGTGCCCGGGGAGCACAACGCCCGCAACGCCGCGTTGGCCGCGGCCGCGGCGCTCGAGGTCGGCGCCCCCTTCGACGCCGCCCGAGCCGCGCTCGCCCGCTTCACCGGCGTGCCGCGCCGGTTCGAGTTCCGAGGGGAGGCCTCGGGCGTGACCTTCGTGGACGACTACGCGCACCTGCCGTCCGAGGTGCGAGCGACCCTCGCTGCGGCGAAGGCGGGGGGATGGCAGCGCATCGTCGCCGTCTTCCAGCCCCACCGCTACAGTCGCACGGCCGCGCTCGCCGAGTCGTTCGCCTCGGCCTTCGACGACGCGGACGTCGTCGTCGTCACCGACGTCTACGGCGCCGGGGAGGTCCCCGTCCCCGGGGTGTCGGGCCGGCTCGTCGCCGACGCGCTGGCCCGCCAGCGCGGGCGCGCGCCCCGCTACTGCTCGTCGCGCGACGAGCTGCGCTCGGCGGTCGCGGCGATCCTGCGGCCCGGCGACCTGTGCCTGACGCTCGGTGCGGGGGACCTCACGACGCTGCCTGACGAGCTGATGGCGAGTGGCTCGGGGGCGGGCGGGTGACGACGGGGGAGCGCGCGTCGGACCGGCTCTGGGCACCGTCGGACTTCAGACCGGCGCTCAGACCGGCGCTGGCACGCCTCGGGGCCCGCGCGCGGCTCGACGAGCCGCTCGGGGCTCTCACGACGTACCGGGTCGGCGGCAACGCCGCGGTGCTCGTCGACGTCCAGAACGAAGAGGACCTGCGAGAGGTGCGCGACGTCCTCTCCGGCGTCCCTCTAGGCCGCGTGCCGGTGCTCGTGCTCGGCAAGGGCTCGAACCTCCTCGTCGCGGACGAGGGGTTCCCCGGCCTCGTCGTACGGCTGGGCGGCGCGTTGGGCGGGCTCGTGGTCCCTGACGTCGCTGCGCCCTGCGCAGAGGTGCCCGGCGCAGAGGTGCTGGTCCGAGCCGGAGGGGCGATGGGGCTGCCGGTGCTCGCGCGCAGGACTGTCGACGCAGGGCTGCGCGGGATGGAATGGGCGGTGGGGATCCCAGGGACCGTCGGTGGCGCGCTCAAGATGAACGCCGGGGGACACGGAGCCGACACCGCCTCCTGCCTCGTCAGGTACCGCTTCTTCGACCTCGCCGGGATGTCGGAGGGCGACGCGGACGCCGCCCGGCTGCGCCTCGGCTACCGCACTTCGGCGCTCGGTGACGCCGAGGTCGTGGTCTGGGCCGAGTTCGCGCTCCGGCGGGGTGACGCCGAGGAGGGCAAGGCGCGCTTGTCGGAGATCGTCCGCTGGCGTCGTGAGCACCAGCCCGGAGGGAGCAACGCAGGGTCGGTGTTCGCGAACCCTCCCGGCGACTCCGCGGGCCGTCTGGTCGAGGCCGTGGGGCTGAAAGGGTTCCGGCTGGGGAGCGCAAGGGTGTCGGAGAAGCACGCGAACTTCATCCAGGCGGACGACGGCGGCAAGGCGGCCGACGTCGTTGCGCTGATGGCCCACGTGCGCGAGAGCGTCCTGGCGGCGACGGGCGTGCTCTTGAGGCCGGAGGTGAAGCTGGTCGGCTTCGACCGGGACGTCTTCGGCGACGAGGGGACGGGGGCGGCCGGGGAGTGACCACGCCTGCCGCCACGCGCCCGGGAGCCGCAGGCTCCCCGATCGATCCGCGCATCCGCGCGCGCCGCGCGGAGGTGCGCAGGCGCGAGGCGCGCCGCCGCCTCCGGCTGCTGCTCGTCACGTTCGCGGTCGTGCTGGCGGCTGGCGGTGCGTGGTTCGCGCTGCACTCGAGGCTGTTCGCGGCACGCGTCGTGACGGTCACGGGCGCGCTGCACACGCCCGTCGGCGAGATCGTCGCCGCCGCCGGGCTCGCGGACCACCCGCCGCTCCTCGACGTCGGCGCGGCTTCGGCCGCGGGGGTCGAGCGGCTCCCGTGGGTCGCGCACGCGACGGTCACGCGCGAGTGGCCCGACGGCGTACGGATCACGGTCGTGGAGCGGACCCCCGTCGCGGTGGTCCAGGAGGCGCCCGCATCAGGAGGCTGGGCGCTCGTGGACCGGACCGGGAGGGTGCTCGCGCGTCGTGCGCACCCTCCGGCGGGATTGGTCCGCGTGGAGAGCGCCCGTCCGCCCGGGCCGCCTGGGTCCATTCTGACCGGGCTGCACGCGGCCCTGCGGGTGGTGACGTCGCTGCCGAGAGCGTTCGCCGGCCAGGTCGTGCGCGTGAGCGAAGATCGCGCCGCAGAGGTGACCCTCCAGTTGAGGTCGGCCCTTACCGTCTACCTCGGGTCGACGGCACAGCTGGCCCAGAAGTACGAGGACGTCGCCGCAATTCTGCACGAGGCCACGCTCACGTCCGGGTCGACGATCGACGTGGCCGCGCCGCTCTCGCCCCTCGTGGAACCGTGATTGGTCGTCGTCGCGTGGTCGTCGTCGCGTGGTCGTCGGCGCGTGGTCGTCGGCGCGTGGTCGTCGGCGCGTGGTCGTCGGCGCGTGGTCGTCGTCGGCACGCGGTGGTGGCCTGCGGCGACTGGCGCCTGCGGTGCCGCTTGACCGCGTCTCGCGGCTCCCCTAGGGTGTCGGCGGGTCACACGTCCGGGCGGCGTGGACCTTCGCGTCAGGTTGACGGTCAGGCGCGGCAGGTCCCGCTGCTGGGACGCCACGCCCGAGCGATCACGGGCACGCGACCGGCCGGCGGTCGCCGAGCATTCGAGGGAGCACATGACCGGTCCGTCGCAGAGCAACTACCTTGCGTTGATCAAGGTGGTCGGTGTGGGGGGTGGCGGTGTGAACGCCGTGAACCGGATGATCGACGCCGGCCTGAAGCACGTGGAGTTCATCGCGGCGAACACCGACGCGCAGGCGTTGCTCATGAGCGACGCGGACCTGAAGCTCGACATCGGTCGTCAGCTCACGAAGGGCCTCGGCGCCGGCAGCGACCCGGAGATCGGACGACAGGCAGCTGAGGAGCACCGAGGGGAGATCGAAGAGGCGCTCCAGGGCTCGGACATGGTCTTCATCACCGCAGGCAAGGGGGGAGGTACCGGGACGGGCGCCGCCCCGGTGGTCGCGGAGATCGCGAAGGGTCTGGGTGCGCTCACCATCGGCGTGGTCACGCGTCCGTTCACCTTCGAGGGCCGGCGCCGTGCACTGCAGGCCGAGAAGGGCATCCAGAACCTGAAGGAGAAGGTCGACACGCTGATCGTGATCCCGAACGATCGGCTGCTCACCGTGTCGACCGAGAAGACCTCGATGGTCAACGCCTTCAAGATGGCCGACGAGGTCCTCATGCAGGGCGTGCGGGGCATCACCGACCTCATCACCGTTCCTGGCCTCATCAACACGGACTTCGCGGACGTGAGGATGATCATGCTGAACGCGGGCACCGCGATCATGGGGATCGGCAGCGCGAGCGGCGAGGGCCGCTCGGTGAACGCAGCCCGCGCGGCGATCACGAGCCCGCTGCTCGAGGCGTCGATCGAGGGGGCTCGCGGCATCCTGCTCAACATCGCCGGCGGCGGGGACCTCGGGCTCTTCGAGGTGAACGAGGCGGCCGAGATCATCCACAACGTCGCGCACCCCGACGCGAACATCATCTTCGGCGCCGTGATCGACGACAACATGGGCGACGAGGTGCGTGTCACCGTGATCGCCGCGGGGTTCGAACGCTGGGAGGAGCCGTCCCGCTCGACCGAACGTGCCGACAAGTCGCTCGGGCTCGACACCTCGGGCCCCGCGGACATCTTCGGCGAGACGCGCGACGACGGCGACATCGGGCTCGACGACGACTTCGACGTGCCGTCGTTCCTGCGCTGAGCGACTTGCCGGCCGCGGGCGTCGGCGGCGTCGGGCGCGCCCTGGACGTGGCCGCGGCGCTCGAGCGGCTTCGCGGGCGCATCGTGGACGCGGGCGGGGACGCAGCCCGCGTTCGGGTCGTGGCGGTGACGAAGGGGTTCGGCACCGACGCCGTCCTCGCCGCGCTCGCTGCGGGGATCCCGGACGTGGGAGAGAACTACGCGCAGGAGCTGCTCTCGAAGGACTCCGCGCTGCGAGACCTCTCCGCGGAGCCCGGCGTGCGCTGGCACTTCCTGGGCGCGGTGCAGCGGAACAAGGTGGCCAGGCTCGCGCCGATCGTCTCGTGCTGGCAGTGCCTGGCGAGGGAGGTGGAAGGAGAGGCGATCGCCCGGCGGCGTCCCGGCGCCGTCGTGCTGGTCGAAGTGGACACGACGGAGGTGCCGGGACGCAACGGCTGCCCCCCGGGGGCCGTGCCGGCGCTCGTGCGCGGGCTGCGTGCTGAAGGACTGGATGTTCGGGGCCTGATGACGGTGGCGCCGCCGGACCCCGAGGGAGCACGGCGCGCGTTCAGGGCTGTGCGGGCGCTGGCCGACGACCTCGGCCTTCCCGAGCGGTCGATGGGCATGAGCGACGACCTCGAGCTCGCGGTCGCGGAGGGTTCCACGATGGTGCGCGTCGGCCGGGCACTGTTCGGCGACCGGCCGGCCCGCCGCGATATCGCGACGTGACAGACACAGACGATGTCCATCCAATCGGCCGGGGAGGCGGTACGCTACAGGGCCAGGAGGGCCCGAGGAGAGGTGCGATGCCGACCTTCTTGAAGAAGACCATGGTCTATCTCGGACTGCTCGACGACGAGTACGACGAGTACGACGACTTCGAGGACCACAGCCGGAGAAGCTTCGCGCCCGCCTCGCGCGGGGAGCTGCGGAGCGCGCAGGAGCCCACGTTCGGGGAGGAGGAGCGCACGGCGTCCGTGCCGGTCGGCCGCATCAGGACCTTCCCGCGCGACGGCGTGCCGCCGTCCTCCACGCTCGGCAACGGTGGGGCCGGGTCGCGCTCGCCGGTGATCCGGCCGATGAGTGCAGGTGAAGCGACCCGGGTGCAGGTCGTCGCGCCCACGCGCTTTGGCGACGCGAAAGAGATCGCCGACTGCCTGAAGGCAAACCGGCCGGTCATCGTGAACCTCCAAGTCGCCGAGCGCGACCTCCAGCGGCGGATGATCGACTTCTGCAGCGGCGTCACCTACGCGTTGAGCGGCGAGATGGAGAAGGTGGCCGACGAGGTGTTCCTGCTCACCCCGACCAACGTCAAGGTCACCGAAGAGGAGCGTCAGCGTCTGCAGGAGCGGGGCTACGGACGTGACTGAGCGGGTGCACGAGAACCGGTGAACGTCTTCGACATCCTCGCCTTCCTCGTGGAGGCGTACGTGGTCGTCCTGATCGCGCGTGCGCTCCTCAGCTGGCTGCCCGCGCGGCCGGGAAGCGCATTCTCTCAGCTGGTCCGCGTGCTCGACGCGGTCACCGAGCCGGTGCTGCGGCCGATCCGGCGGATCCTGCCGCCGATCCGCGCAGGGGGGATGGGCATCGACCTCTCGATCATCGTCGTGGTGATCGTCGCGGAGCTCGTCGTCATCCCGCTGCTGCGCGCCTGACCCGCACTTCCTTCGTCGCGCCCGCTGCTGCGCGCCTGACCCGCACTTCCTTCGTCGCGCCCGCTGCTGCGCGCCTGACCCGCACTTCCTTCGTGTCGCGCCCGATGCTCTGGTGCTCTGCGCGCCCCTCGCGCGTGCCGGAAGTCCGCGGCCGTCCGTGATCGTCCCAGACCATCCCAGGCTGGAAAGGACCGTGGGAGTACACTTCTCCCGCATGGACAACGCCGCCCCGACCCAATCGATCCTCGATACGTTGCGTACCGTCGAGTTCCGGCTCGGACTGAAGGGCTACAACGTCGACGAAGTCGACGAGTACCTCGAGAAGGCGGCGGTCGAGGCAGAGCAGGTGCAGGATCGCCTCCGCACCGTCAACGAACGGCTGCGTCATGCCGTCGAGCGGATAGCCCAGCTCGAGGCCGAGCTCCAGCGCTCGCCGGGCGAGCGCACTGTCGTGCTCCAGCCTCCGGCGGCTCCTGCGCCCTCCGATGCGGCCGAACCCGCAGTGGTCGCGAGCGGGGTGACGGAGGACACGCTCCAGCGCACGTTGCTGCTCGCCCAGAAATTCGTCGATCAGACGAAACGCGAGAGCGAAGCGGAGGCGGCGCAGGTCGTGAGCCGGGCCGAGGAGCGAGCACGCGCGCTGCTCTCGGAGGCCGAGGCACGCGCACGCCAGATCGCCGCCGAGGCCGAGGAACGGCGGCGAGACGAGGTCGCCCGTCTCGAAGAGACGCGGGCGCGTCTGGCGAGCGACGTGGAGGCGACGAGCAGGCATCTCGAAGAGCAGCGGACGAGGATCCGCGAGTCGCTCACCGAGCTGCTCCGTTGGGTCGACGAGCGGATGGTCGCCGTGCCCACCCGGGGCTCCAGCGAGGTCGCAGGGAAGGATGCGGCGGCAGGGTCCGCTCAGCTCGCGACGTCAGGGGCCTCTGTGGGGAGCGCCGGAAGACCCGAGCCTGCCGGCGCGGGGCGGAGCGGTGCGAGCGTGACTGCCGGCGCCGCAGTCCTCCCGGGGGCGGCGGGCTCCCGCCAGCAGGGGCCTGCGCCCGTTCCGGAGCGGCGGGCTACGAGCGACGTCCCGACCAGCCCTGCTCTGCCGGTGGCGACGACGGCACCGGGTCGGGCTCAGACGCCCGTCGGGGCGCGCCTCGGTGCATCGAACGGTGGTCTCCTCGGGACCGAGGACGACGCGAGGGGTGCCGAGGCGAGGCGTCCCGAGAGGCGCCCCGACGGCTGAGGTCCTCTTCGAGGGTGGTCCGTGGTCGCTCGGCCGTCGGGGTGGTTGAAGAGGCCTGCGCGCTCCGCTAGGGTCACCGGCTCCCGCCATCGCGCGCCCTGTCGCAGACGTCCCTGTCGCAGACGAGGCGGGCGGAGAGGAGGACAGATGACGCCAGCGATCACGGCCGGCTCCTCGGGAACGTCTGCGCCGCGGTCGGCAGCGCAGGTGGCGCATCCCGGGAAGCCCGGGAAGAACGCGTCGAGCACTTCTGTCGCCTCGAAGAAGTCGAAGAAGAAGGCGCCCACGCGGACTGCGGAGGGAGCCGGAAGCGGTAAGGTCGGCGGCGGCCCGGCGGGCGACGCCGGCGCCGCCCGTAAGGCCAGGACCGCCCTGCCGAAGTCGGCCGGCGAGCACCCACGCGTCCACGCACCCACTGCACGTCGTGCAGAGGCCGCTCGGCAGCCCACGAGCGAGCGACCGGACGTGTCCGCGCACGGCGCGAGCGCGACGAAGGCGAGGGCCGCCAGGAAGCCAGCCTCGAAGGAAACCAGCGAGCAGCTCACGAAGGAGTCGGTGCAGACGGCAGTGACCTCGACCTCCCCCACGAGCACGGACACGAAGAGCGCGGACACGAAGAGCGCGGACACGAAGAGCGCGGACACGAAGAGCGCGGACACGAAGAGCGCGGACACGAAGAGCTCCACGGCCCGCAGGAGGGCGGGGAGCCGGCGTGCACCCGACTCCCCCAGGGGGCCATACGCCCAGGACGAGAAGTTCCTGGCCGAGCAGCGCCAGCTGCTCGAGACCGAGCGAAGCGTCTACCTCGCGCAGGCGTCCGACTTGAAGGCGGAGGCGGACTCGCTCGCGCAAGAGCGCGAGCCCGGGGACGTCCAGTTCGACGAGGAGTCCGGAGAGGGGGGAACCGTGACGGTCGACCGCGAGCGCGACCTCGCCCTGTCGGCGCAGGCGCTGGCCGCCGTCGGGGAGATCGATGCCGCGCTCGCGAAGATCGCGGACGGCACCTACGGCGTGTGCGAGCGGTGCGGCCAGCCCATTCCCAAGCCAAGGCTGAAGGCGCTGCCCTACGCACGGCTCTGCGTCGCCTGCAAGAGCGGAGGGTTGTCGCGACGCTGATGGCACGGCGCCGACGCCTCCTCGTCACTGCCGTCGTCACGGCGACGGTGGTCGCGGCCGACCAGGCCACCACCTCGTGGGCGCTCGCCGACCTGCACCACCGCGTCCGGCTCGCAGGTCCTCTGGGCTTTGGGCTCGCGTACAACTCTGGGACCGCGTTCAGCCTCTTCGGTGGCGCAGGGGACTGGCTCGTTCCCGTCGTGGCGATCCTCCTCCTCGTGGTGGGCTGGCTCGCCTGGCGTGCCCGGCGAACCCTTCTCGCCGTCGCCTACGGGTTGGTCCTCGGAGGCGCGCTCGGCAACCTCGCCGACCGCGTGCTGCGCGGCCACCGCGGAGACGTCGTGGACTTCGTGACCCTCAGCCACTGGCCGACGTTCAATGTCGCCGACGCGTGCATCACCGTCGGGGTAGTCCTCCTCGTCGTGGCGATCCTGTTCCCGCCGCGCGTTGCCGGCGCAGACGAGCGCG
Source organism: Actinomycetes bacterium (assembly GCA_021801615.1). Classification (GTDB taxonomy): domain Bacteria; phylum Actinomycetota; class Acidimicrobiia; order Acidimicrobiales; family RAAP-2; genus JAJYVT01. The sequence continues at coordinate 8,668 of JAJYXS010000198.1, read as the reverse complement.
GGGAGCTCGCCGCGCCCGGAGCGCGCACGCGCGCGCCGGACCGCGAGGGGTCGGACCGGCGCAGTCCGAGCTCCCGCCCGTCGTCGGTCCGATGAGCGGCGAGCCGCAGGCGCCGCTCGTCGTGACGGTGCCGCAAGCGCTCGCCGGCATGCGCCTGGACCGAGCGGTGTCGGTCCTCACCGGCCTGTCGAGGTCCGCTGCCGCGGCGCTCGTCGACTGCGGACGCGTGCGCGTCGACGGGCGACCCGTCGTGCACCGCAGCGCGCCGCTCGCCGCGGGCAGCGAGCTGCTCGCGCAGCTCCCCGCGGTGAGCGTCCCGCTCGAGCCCGACGCGAGCGTGCCCTTCGAGGTGCTCTACGAAGACGGGGATCTCGTCGTGGTCGACAAGCCTGCCGGGGTGGTGGTGCATCCTGGGGCTGGCACGCGTGAAGGGACGCTGATCGCCGGCCTGCTCGCGCGTCATCCCGAGATCGCCGACCTCGGGTCGATCTCCGATCCGGCGCGCCCGGGCGTGGTCCACAGGCTCGACAAGGGGACCTCCGGGCTGCTCGTCGTCGCGATGTCGGCGGTCGCGTACCGATCGCTCGTCGCCCAGATGAGCGCTCGTGCCGTCGGGCGGAGGTACCTGGCGCTCGTGACAGGGATCGTCGCGGACGACCGCGGCATCGTCGACGCGCCCGTGGGTCGCTCGGCGAGGACGCCCACGAAGATGGCGGTGACCCCCGCGGGTCGCGCGGCGCGGACGGGCTACGCCGTCGTGGGCCGGTTCGATCACCTCTTCGGCCCTCTCGGCCGGGTCACACGCCCCGCATCGCTCCTCGCGTGCACCCTCGAGACGGGTCGGACCCATCAGATCCGGGTGCATCTCGCCGCGATCGGCCACCCGGTGGTCGGGGACGACCGCTACGGGGCGCAGTCGCCCAGGGTGCTCCCTGCGGGACGGGTCTTCCTGCACGCCACTGCGTTGTCGATCTCCCACCCTGTCACCGGAGCCCCGATGAGCTGGACGTCGCCGCTGCCCCCGGACCTGCGTGCCGTGCTGGAGGGAACGGCCGGCACCCGTTGAATCAGGCCGCGGCGTCCTGTGCGCCCACGACCGCGCCGTCCGCCGAGAGCGCGGCGAGCGCCTCCTCCTCGGCCCTCCGCACCCTGCGGACCCCGACCCCGAGCCGCTCTGCGGTCGTCTGCAGCGACGCGGGAGTGTCGCCGTTGAAGCCGAAACGCAACCGCAGGACGTCGCGCTGCAGCTCCGGCAGGCGGTCCATCGCGTCGCGGATCCGCTCGAAGACGAGCTTGCGGTCGACCTCCTCGGCCCAATTCTCGTCGTCCGGCGCCACGAGCTCGCCGAGCGAGGTGGACGAGTCCACGGCCGCAGGCTGGTCGAGGCTCGCCGTGACGCGCGCGACGTCCTCGAGGCTCCGCCGTTCCTCGAGGGTCATGCCGGTCACCTCGGTCAGCTCCTGGTCGGTGGGTTGGCGTCCGAGCTGGCCCGCGAGCTCGGCGGTGATCGCGTCGAGCCGCTGGAGGCGCTCGCCCACCTCGAGGGGGATGCGGATCGTGCGTCCGTGCTGCTGGACCGCGCGCTGGAGCGCCTGGCGGATCCACCACGTCGCATAGGTGGAGAAGCGGAACCCGCGCTCCCAGTCGAACTTCTCCACCGCGCGCAGGAGCCCGAAGGTGCCTTCCTGGACGAGGTCCGCCAGGTCCACGCCGCGGTCCTGGTACCGGCGAGCCCAGTGGACGACGAGCCGGAGATTGGCTGCCACCATCTGCTTGCGCGCCTCCTCGTCGCCGGCCGCGACTCGCTTCGCGAGCTCGATCTGCTGCTCGTGGTCGGGCATCGGGAATCGATCGAGGTCCCGAAGGAGCAGACCGAGGCTGTCGGTCGTGATTGCGCTGCTCTTGGTCGTGGTGCTCATGGTGTGCGGGCCGTCACTCTCCGTGCTCGTCGTGTCGTGGAACCCGAGGACTTCTTCGCCTCGCGGGGTCCTTCGCCGTCGACCTCTCGCTCGTCTTGCTGTGCCGTGGTTCTTCTGTTCCTTGGTTCTTCGGATGGTCCCTCCCCATCCTGCAGCAGCCACGCCTCGCGCGGTCCGCGCGAACCGGCTCGGCCTCTGGCGCTTCGTCCGGTACAACGCCCATGCCTCCCGTGTCATTCCGTGCCGAGGGGCCGCTTTCGCCAGGGCTTGCGTGGCGGCCGGCTCCTCGGCGGCCAGATCCCGGGGGGAGCCCGGCTTGCGGCCGGTGCCGGTGGGTGCTGACCTCGCGCCCATGGAGGTCTGGCTGGTGCGGCATGGCGAGACGGAGTGGAGCGAGTCGGGTCGGCACACCGGCCGCACGAACGTGCCGCTGCTCCCCAAAGGGCGCGCCGAGGCCGAGACCGCAGGGCGCTTGCTCTGCCGCGAGGTCGCCCACCCGGCGCTCGTGCTCACGAGCCCGCTCGTGCGAGCGCTCGAGACCTGCAGGCTCGCCGGTTTCGGCGAACGTGCCGAGCTCTGCGACGACCTGGTCGAATGGGACTACGGCGCCTACGAGGGCAGGACGATCGAGGAGATCCGTGCGGAGCGTCCGGGCTGGACGCTGTGGGAGGACGGTGTCCCGGGCGGGGAGTCCGCGTCGGAGGTCGGGCGCCGAGCCGATCGCGTGCTCGAGCGGGCACGGGAGGCCGGCGGCGACGTGGTCCTGTTCTCTCATGGCCACCTCCTGCGGGTGCTGGCGGCCCGATGGGTGGGGCTGCCACCTGCTGGCGGCCGCCTGCTCGCGCTCGGGGCCGGCGCGGTGTGCCAGCTCGGCTGGGAGCATGGGGTGCCGGTCGTCTCGCGCTGGAACGTGGTGGCGGACCTGTAGCCCGCTCGGGCGTTCAGGTGCTGGACCGCACGAGAGGCCGGAGCAGTCCCTCGAGCGCAGCGCTTTCGTCTTTGTGACGGGCACCGGCCTTGCGGCTCCCCCGGCGCAGAAGCTCCGCCTGACGCGCCGACGTGGCCGGAACGGCGGGCGCGGCGGGCGGGGGGGGAGCGGCCGACGGGGTCGCGCGGTTGCCGCGTGCGCGCTCGACCATGTCGGCGAGCGTGAAGGACTGCAGGTGCTCGCGCATCGTCGCTCCCACCTCTGCCCACACCGCGAGGAGCACGCACTGTCCCTCGTGGTCGCACGCGCCGTTCTCGTGCGGCTCGCCGAAGTCGCCCGCGACGATCGGGCCGTCGACGGCCGACACCACCTGGGCGAGCGTGACGTCGGCCGGATCGCGCGCGAGCACGTACCCGCCGCCGACGCCCCGCTTGGAGCGGACCAGCCCCGCACCTTTCAGGGCGAGGAGGATCTGCTCGAGGTAGGGCTGGGGGAGCCCGGTCCGCTCGGCGATGTCCCGCACCGAGGTGGGTGTCGACGTCGCGTCGTGCAGCGCCAGTGAGAGCAGCGCCCTGCACGCGTAGTCCCCGCGGGTCGACACTCTCACGCGCGCCGATGTTACCGGCGCCGGCCTCCGGATCCGGGCGGATGCACGGCTCGGGCCCCGGATCCGGGCGGATGCACGGCTCGGGCCTCTTGGCGCGTCTCGCCCCGGCTCGTCGGTGCCACCTACGCTTGGCGGCGATGGTCGCACGCCCCGCAGAGGCTGTCACGACGCCCGACCCGGTGCCGCCGGACTTCGGCGGCCGATGCCTCACCGAGGTCGTCCCTTCACTGCTCTGCGAGGTCTACGGGCAGACCGAACGGCCTCAGCCACCCTGGCTCCCCGAACCGGTCCGCGGGGCGCGTCAGATCGTCCTCCTCCTGCTCGACGGTCTCGGGGCATCCCAGCTCGCGGCGCGTGCCGCGCGGATCGCGCCGGTGCTGGGCAGCGGGACGGGCACGACCGTCACGTCGGTCGCGCCCAGCACGACCGCCGCGGCGCTCACGAGCCTCACGACGGGGCTCGCACCTTCGGCGCACGGGGTGGTCGGCTACCGCGTGGCGGTGGGTGACGAGATCCTGAACGTCCTCGGGTGGCGGCTCAGCGAGCGAGACGGACGCCGGATCGTCCGGCCCAGGGAATTCCAACCCTTCGAGCCGTTCCCGCAGAGTCCCCACCCGACGCCCGTGGTGTCCAGGCACGAGTACCGCGCGACGGGCTTCAGCGCGGCCCACCTCGGCGACGCGCACCTCTACGGGTGGCACACGCCCGCAGGTCTCGTCGTCGAGGTCCGACGACTGCTCGAGCGCGGCGCGCCCTTCGTCTACGCCTACTACGACGGCATCGACCGCACCGCGCACGTCTGCGGGCTGGACGACCACTACGACGCGGAGCTGCGGGCCGTCGACAGGATGGTCGGCGACCTCCTCGAGGTGCTCGCGCCCGGCGCGGTGCTGGTCGTCACCGCCGACCACGGACAGGTCGAGGTCGGCTCGTCGATCGAGGTGTTCGGCGGCGACGTGATGGACCACGTGACGCTCATCTCCGGAGAAGGGCGGTTCCGCTGGCTGCACGCGCGTCCGGGGGCCAAAGCGGAGCTTCTCGCGGTGGTGTCCGAGCGCTACGGCAGCGTGGCGTGGGTGCGAGACGCCGACCAGATCGTGGACGACGGCTGGCTCGGCGGCGTTCCCTCCCCGGAGGTGCGCGCCCGTCTCGGCGATGTCGCCCTCGTGCCGTTCGCGCCCACCGCTTTCTTGGACCCGGCCGACACCGGCGAGCAGCGTCTGGTCTGCCGGCACGGCTCGCTCACCTCCGACGAGATGCTCGTCCCTCTCTTGGCGTGGGGGGCGCAGCGGTGAGCGGGCGTGCGGGGGTCGGGCGTGTGCTCGAGGGCCGTCCTCTGGCATCATCGAGGGCATGAGCATCGAGCGCACGAGCGCGGCGCAAGAGCCGACGCCGCAGACGCCGACACAGCCCGGCGCGGCGGTCTCTCCGGACGAGGTCCTGCCGGCACCCGGCAGGGCGGCCTCTTCCACATCGGGCACCGCGGCCGATGGTGCCGACAGCGCCGACGACAAGGGTGAGCGCCGTGAGTCCGTCGAGGAGCCCGGCAAGGTGATGCGGATCGGCACGATGGTGAAGCAGCTCCTCGACGAGGTCCGTCAGGCGCCGATGGACGAGGCCGGACGTGCGAGGTTGAAGGAGATCTACGAGCAGTCGATCCGCGAGCTCTCCTCGGGGCTCTCACCGGACCTCTCCGAAGAGCTCGACCGCATGGTGTTCCCCTTCGATCAGGAGGTGCCCTCCGAAGCCGAGCTCCGCGTGGCCCAGGCTCAGCTCGTCGGATGGCTGGAAGGGCTGTTCCACGGCATCCAGGCGACGCTGGTGGCCCAGCAGCTGGCGGCCAGGGCGCAGCTCGACCAGATGCGCCAGCGCGGGCTGCCGCGCCCGGTGACCGACGAGCTCGGCACGGCGCCGCGCCCCGGGACGTACCTGTAGCGGCTCACCACCCCTCAGGCGGCTCACCGCCCCCCGAGCGGCTCCACCGCCGCGCCCGAGGGCTTACCGCCCCCCGAGCGGCTCCACCGCCGCGCCCGAGGGCTCACCGCCCCCCGAGCGGCTCCACCGCCGCGCCCGAGCGGCTCACCGCCGGCCGCCGCTCCGGCCCTGGTCATGGGCCTGCTTGATGTGAGCGTTCGCCTCGGGTTGTAGAATCGCGTCATGCCGATGGTGGTCACGACGAAGGATTGCACGGCGCTCAGCGACGCTGAGCTGGAGGAATTGGCCGACCTCGGAGTGGAGCGCTCCGGGTTCGACATCGGGTTCCTTTCCAAAGAGCGCGAGGAATGGGTGCTGGTGACGACGGTCCGCGACGGGAGGAAGCTTCGCGGCTACTCCTTCTGCACGCTCGAACGGATCGGCGGGACGCCGTCGCTGCTCGTCGGCGTGGCATCGGTGGACCGGACCAGCAGGGCGGAGGCCGCGCTCAAGGCCATGATGGCGGACCAGTTCCGACGAGCGTTGCTCGCGTTCCCAGACGAGGACGTGCTCCTCGGGACGCGGCTGCTCGGGGCGGACGGCTTCCGCGCCTTTGCGGGGCTGAGCGACGTGGTCCCGGCCGCGGGTCATCGCGCGTCGGGCGAGGAGCGGGCGTGGGCCCGGCGACTCGCCAAGCGCTTCGGCGCCGAGGGCAGGCTCGACGACCGCTCCTTCGTCCTGAAGGGCGACGGCGCCGCCCCTGCCGGGGGCCTGGACTTCGTGCACCCGAAGGCGAAGGTTCCCGAGGGTGTCGAGGAGCTGTTCGCGCAGGTCGACCCGACGCGCGGCGACCGTCTGGTCGCGTTCGGCTGGGCGATGGCCGAGGACCTCGCGGGAGGCAAGTTCTCTCGCTGACGGGCTGGTTGACCACGCGAGAGGGGTGTCCGCCCGTCCCTTCGTGCCGGACCCCGGGGAGCGCCCGGATCATCGCTCCTGCGCCGGCCCTCGAAGTGCTCTGCTGTCAGCCCTTGGGGAGGATCGCCGCGCAGACCTTGTAGCAATGGCCCGCGCGCGGGTTGCTCAACTCGACGAGCAGGTAGTGCGGCGCGAAGCCGAGCGCGGTCGCAAGCGCCTTTCCCGACAGCCGGTCACGGCGGGACGCGTCGAGGGCTCGAACGGCACGGCCGTCCTCGACGGGGAGCCAGACGTCGTCACGCTCCCAGCCGAAGCGCACCCAGGTCGACCCGTCGCCGAGACGCCGCATGAGCTGCGGACCGCGCGTCGGGTGGACGAGCGCCACCGACGGGCGGAGCCCGTGAAAGTCCCAGTAGGGCGCTGACGGCCCGTAGAAGCCGAGCAGGGGGCCGTCGGGGGCGGCTGCGAGCCTGGCGAGCATCGCGCGCACCCGCCTGCCCTCGAGCCTCCCGACCTGACGCGGGGGAGCGGCGACCGTCGCGGCCTCGGGCTGGGCGAGGTCGTCGTGCTCGGGATCGTCGGCCAGCGTCGCCTCGACGAGGTCGAAAGGCGCGAGGTCCGGTGCGTGGCCGGCGGGCCAGGGGATCCGGAGCCGCAGCAACGAGCCGGACGCGAGATCGATCGCCGTCGTGCCGTCAGGCCCGCACGCGAGCACGAGGACGAGGAGCTCGGCGCCGCCTTCCAGGAGCGTCCGGTCGCGCCGCACGACGCCCCGCAGCAACGCGCGGCCCTGGCGCGTGGGCCTGCCGGCACGAGCGGCCGCCGGTGCATGCAGTCCCTGGCGTCTCGTGCCCAGCACGCCGCTGCCCTCCTCGGTGGTCGTTCGAGCCGGATGCCCTCGCGGGTGGGCCGAGCCTACCGGCGGGACCGAGCCCGCCGGTGGGACCGGCGGCGGCCGGCCTGTCCCGTGGCACGCCGGGGCCTAGCGGCGGGACGGGACGGCGAGGCGCTCGAGCTGGGCTCGGAGCGTGGCCGGGTCGCGCGCGGGCCGCTCGCAGACGAAGTCCCGGCACACGTACGCCGCGCCGCTCGCGCGGCCTTGCCACAGCGGGCCCGCGTCCGGTGCTCCCCAGGCGACGACCGCGTCCGGGAGCCAGCGGCGCCGGACCTCGTGGAGGAGCTCGGGCCGGTCCCCCACGACGACCACCTGCGCGGCGCGCTCGGAGAGCGCCAGCGCGGACAGCATGTCCGCGACCGCGAGCGGCTGGTCGGCCGCGAGAGGCAGCGCGAGCTCCACGATGCGCGCTCCAGCGTCGCTCCAGCGCGCGTTGCCGGTGAAGGCGCCGAGCCGCAGGAGCGCGATCGCCGCCGCCGCGTTGGCGGAGGGCAGGGCGCCGTCCACGAAGTCCTTCGGGCGCGCGACGAGCACCTCGGCGTCGCGCCCGGTCGTGAAGAGGCCACCGAGCTCCTCGTCCCAGAACAGCGTGAGCAGGCCGTCGGCCGCCTCTTCGGCGCGCCCGATCCAGCGGGAGTCGCCGCTCAGCGTCGCGAGCCACGTGGCGCACTCGACCACCCACGCGTAGTCGCCGGCGAACGCCGGGACGCCGCTGTCGGCGGAGCGCAGCCAGCGGCCGTCGGCGCGGCGGTTTCGCGCGAACAGGAAGTCACCGGCCGCGAGCGCTCGCCGTCCCCAGTCGTCTTGCGCGCAGGCCCATGCGGCCTCGGCGAGCGCGGCGGTGAACATCGCGTGCGATTCCGTGAGGACCTTGTCGTCGCGGGCGGGCTGGGGGCGACGGCAGCGGGCGGCGAGGAGCGCCCCTCTTGCGGCCTCCACCTCAGGCGGCCTGGCGAGCCCGGCCCCGAGGGGGCGGTGCAGCACGCTGCGCCCCTCGAGGTCGCCCAGCTCGGTCACGCCCCACCAGTCGCACACCTGAGCGGCCAGATCGGCGGCATCGCCGTCGCTGCACGCCCCGCGTGGCGAGCGCTCCGCCGCGAGGGCCGCTCGGATCTCGGCGGGCGTCCAGGTGGCGTGCCCGCCCTCCACGCCTGCCGCGTCCGCGTCGAGCGACGAGCAGAACCCGCCCTCGGCGGTCGACAGCTGGGAGGTCACGAACTCGACGGTCTCCCGGACGACCTGGAGGTATGTGGGAGAACCGGTCACCTGCCAGGCGTGGAGGTAGGCGCGTGCCAGCTGGGCCTGGTCGGTGAGCATCTTCTCGAAATGGGGGACGAGCCAGCGGGCGTCGGTCGAGTAGCGAGCGAAGCCGCCCTCGAGGTGGTCGTGGATGCCGCCGGCAGCCATCGCGTCGAGCGTGGTCGTCGCCATGAGCAGCGGATCGACGCGGTCGGGCCACTGCTCGTGCTCGTGCTCGTGCGCTCGTGGTG
>JAJYXS010000046.1 GCA_021801615.1 Actinomycetes bacterium | reverse complement strand
GTCACCGAGGAGATCGGCGTGTACTCCATCCACCGGTTGTTCTCGCAGACGAACACGACCGGAAGCTTCCAGACGGCGGCGAGGTTCAACGCTTCGTGGAAGGCGCCGATATTGGTGGTGCCGTCACCGAAGAAGCAGACCGCCACCTCTCCGGTGCCGCGAAGCTTGGAGGACCACGCTGCACCGTTCGCGATCGTGAGGTGCGCGCCGACGATCGCGTAGGAACCCATCATCCGGTGCGCCACGCTCGTGAGGTGCATGGAGCCGCCCTTGCCGGCCATCAGCCCGGAGTGCCGCCCCATGAGCTCGGCCATGACGGCCGCCATCGGCGCGCCGCGCGCGAGGGTGTGGTTGTGCCCGCGGTAGGTCGCGAACGTGTAGTCCGACGGCCGCATCGCGGCCGCGAACCCGGCCGCGACCGCTTCCTGGCCGAGACCCAGATGGCTCGTGCCCTTCACGAGCCCCTGCAGGAACAGGTCGTACGCGCGCTTCTCGAAGTCGCGCATCTCGACCATCATCTCGTAGATCCGCAACCGCACGTCCAGGGGCGCCAGCGCGGGTGCGGAAGCCGGCTCGGCGCCCGGCAGATGCGTGGCCGCCCGGTGATCCCGAAGCTCGGTCATGCCCGCGCCACCTCCATGCGCTCGACTCTCGCGACAGACTCTAGCGACAAACGATTGTTGGACACTGGTGAGGCCTGTCGCCCGACGCCGCTCGGGAGACCGATCGCAACCGCTCGCGCGAACAGGGCACAGAGGCGGGGCGGGGATGGCGGGGATGGCGGGGATGGCGGGGCGCGGGATGCCCGGAGAGGATCATGAAGAGGCGCACCCAGATGCTCGAGACGGACCGAGAGGGAGATATCCGAGGATGTCCGAGATGCAGATGCCCGAGACCGACGAGACGCAGATGCCTGAGACCGACATGTCCGAGACGGACCGCCGTGCAGACCCGCTGGTCGCGGCCGCGGCGGCACACTGGGGACCGCGCTTCGCTCACAACGGCACCGACTACCTGGACTTCACCCGCACGCTCGCGCGCATCTCCCGGTGGGAGGAGTGGTGCCGGGAATGGGGACGGACTGCGGAGGGGTACGAGACGCTCGCGTCGCGTGCGGAGAGCGCCGGCCACCTCACCACGGCCATGGCTGCGTGGCGGCGCGCCGGCCTCGCATGGCACTGGGCGAAGTTCGTCTTCGTCGTCGACCCCGCACAGCAACGAGCAGCTCACGAGCGCGCCGTCGCGTCGTACGTGAAGGGCGCCCCAGGGCTCCACCCGCCAGCCGAGCGTGTCCTGGTTCCCTACCGCGGGACCAATCTCCCGGCCTATCTCCGCGTGCCCCGCACCGGCGGCGAGCTGCCACCGGTCGTCGTGATGGCTCCGGGGCTCGATTCGGTGAAAGAGGAGCTCCAGACGACTGCCGGGTACTTCTGCTCGCGGGGAATGGCGACGCTCGCGCTCGATGGCCCAGGCCAAGGCGAGAGCGAGTACGAGCTTCCGATCGAGCCTGCATACGAGCAAGTCGGGACGGCTGCGCTGGACTTCCTGACGGGGCGCCCAGACGTCGATGCGTCCCGAGCCGGCATGTTCGGAGTGAGCTTGGGCGGCTACTACGCGGCGCGGGCCATGGCGTTCGACGACCGCTTCTCAGCCGGTGTCGAGCTCGCCGGTCCCTACCGTTTCGATCTCGACTGGGACGGCCTCCCCCAGATGACGCGCGACACGCTCCGGCACCGATCCCGTTGCGCCGACGACGATGCCGCACGGGCGTTCGCCGGTCGGCTGACGCTCGAGGGGGCGGCGCAGCGCATCACCCGGCCGCTCCTCGTCGTCCACGGGGGCCAGGACCGGATCGTCAGACCCTCCCAGGCGGAGCGGCTCGCGGCCGAGGCGCCCGGTGCGGAGCTGCTCATGATCGACGACGGGAACCACGGCCTGACGAACCACGCGTTCGCGTCACGATCGGCCTTCGCCGACTGGATGGCGGACCACCTCAGGCCCGTCGCGCCGCCCCCAGCAGGCTGATCCGACGCTGGCGCAGGCACACCCGCCCCTACCGCCGAAACCGAGATGGGGTGATGGCTTGACAGCGCCTGCTCGGCTCCGGATACTGAGGGGATGCAATCGGTTGCGCCCGAGGGGCGGCCGGGACCAGCGGGGATCTCCACCCTGCGCGATCCGCACGGAAGCGCACCCGCACCGATCCAGCGCTCGGACGACGATGACGACACCGCAACCAGGAGCGCTGCTCCGCACGCGAGGTTCGGCTGGATCGGCACGGGCAGGATGGGCACCGCGATGGCCTCTCGGCTCGTGCGGGCCGGGCACGACGTGACCGTCTACAACCGCACGCGGTCCAAGACCGAATCCCTCGCTGCCCTCGGCGCGCTCGTCGTCCCTTCCATCGGCGACCTCGCCGACCGAGACGTCGTCTTCATCACCGTCGCGTCCTCCGACGACCTGCTCGGGGTGCTCGACGAACGAGCGGGACTGCGCTCGGCCACGCGCCTCCCCCGCGTCGTCGTCGACTGCTCGACGGTGTCCGAGGAGGCCAGTGCCGAGGCACGGCGTGTGCTCGGCGAGCGGAACGTCGCCTTCCTCGCCGCTCCTGTGAGCGGCAACCCAAAGGTCGCGGCTGCAGGAAAGCTCACGATGGCCGTGTCGGGCCCGCGCGACGCCTTCGAAGAGGTGCTGCCGTTCCTCCACGTCGTCGCCCGAGAAGCAACCTACGTCGGAGACGGGGACCTCTCGAGGCTCGTGAAGCTCTGCCACAACCTCCTGTTGGGCGTGGTGTTCCAATCGCTCGTCGAGGTCACGCTGCTCGCGGAGAAAGGCGGGGTGGCGCGCCGAGACTTCCTCTCATTCCTGAACGACTCGGTCATGGGATCGATGTTCACCCGGTACAAGACCCCGGCGCTCGTGAACCTCGATTTCAAACCGATGTTCACGACGCGCCTGCTCCGCAAGGACTTCGACCTCGGGCTCGCGTCCGCCCGCTCGCTCGAGGTCCCCATGCCGGTCGCCGGGCTCGTCCACGAGCTGCTCCAGGCCGCGATCGGGGCCGGAATGGGCGAGGAGGACTTCGCCGCGCTCGCGAAGGTCCTGGCACGCGGGGCCGGCATGGTCCTCGAGAGCGAAGAGGCCCAGGTCAGCGACGGGCTCAACCCGCTGCCCACGGACGCCGAGCCGGCGACGGGAGTCGGCGGCACCAGAGCCGGCGAGCCGCCGGCAGGGGGGGACGGAGCCCAGACGGGGTCGGTTGCCACTTCGCCAATCGGCTCGCTCGACCACACGTCCCGATGACCGCACATCTCGCCATGTCACCGCTACCAGTAAGAGCCTTCCATCAGCGCAAGGCACGATCATAGGGAGGGGCCATGCACAGCATGAGCAGAAAATGGAGAGCAAGGAGAGGGCGTCGCGGGCCGATCGGCGGCTCGAGCCCTTCGCAACCCAAGCAGAGCGCGCGGCGCATCCCCGGCCAGGTGCTCGCACGGACCGGCACGGCCGGGGCCCTGGCGGCGGGGGTCGTCCTCGCCGGCTGGGCAGGTCTCTCGGCCGCCGCGCCGGGCGCCCACGAGCGCGCCGCAGCCGCAAAGCCGGTGGTCATCGGCGCCTCATTGTCGCTGTCGGGAGACTTCTCCGGCGCCGGCAAGGACTTCACACGCGGGTACCACCTCTGGCAGGCCTACCAGAACGCCCACGGCGGCCTGCTGGGCCGCAAGATCGAGCTCAAGATCATCTCGGACAAGTCGACACCGACGCAGGCCGCGACCAATTACGACACCCTGATCGCTCACGACCACGTGACACTCACGATCGGCCCGTTCTCGTCGCTCCTGACCTTGCCCTCCGCGAAGGTCGCGCACCGCTTCGGCTACGCGCTCGTCGAAGGTGCCGGGGGCGCGCCGGACATCTTCAAGCAGCACCTCGACAACGTCTTCGACGTCTCCTATCCCGTCGCGACAGGCCTGACGCCCTTCGCCAAGTGGATCGCGTCGATGCCGAAGTCCAAGCGGCCCACGACGGCCGCGTACGCGACGATCACAACAATCTTCACCTCGTCCGCGTTCCCGACTGCACGCTCGATCCTCGAGAAGGCGGGAGTGAAGACCGTCTACACAAAGGTGTTCCCGACAGAGACGACCGACTTCACCCCGATCGCGGACGCGATGGCCGCGAGCAAGGCGCAGATCGCCCTCGTCGGGTCGGTCGACGTCCCGACCGTCTCCGCCTTCATGAGCGCCTTCGAGACGGCTCATTACAACCCGAAGGCCCTGATCTTCACCTCCGGTCCAGACGAAGGCGCGACGTTCCTGAAAGCCGTCGGCACAAAGAACGCCATCGGGATCATGAACCCGAACGGCTGGTACCCGGGGATCAAGAACCCCCTCAGCGAGGCGATGGTGAAGGAGTACATCAAGACGTACGGCGGCACCGCGACGGACGTCACCGCGACAACCGCGGAGGCGTACTCGGTCGGTGAGGTCCTTACGCAGGCCGTGGACGCGACGCACAGCCTCACAAACAAGAAGATCATCCAGTACCTGCACAGCGGCAAGACCATGACGTCGGTGCAAGGTCCCGTGAAGTTCAACGCTCTCGGGGAGAACGTCGACGGGCTGGTCTTCTGCTTCCAGTGGCAACTGGTGCATGGCAAGCCGACACTGGTCCAGGTGCTGCCTACGAACGCCGTGGGCTCCGTGCGCCCCTTGTACCCGAAGCCCCCGTGGAGCAGTTGACGCAGCCTGCAAGCCACCCGTTCGGCTCCCCTGGCCGCCAGCGGTAGCCGGGGGGCCGGCGGGTGCCCGGCGACGAAGGGGCGAAGGAACTGAAGGACGGATCGGGATGGGCACGCTGCTCGTCGAAGCGTTGATCGACGGGGTGCTGACCGGCGGGCTGTACGCGCTCATGGCCGCCGGCCTCACCCTCATCTTCGGCATGCTCGAGATCATCAACATCGCCCAGGGCATCTTCGTGGTGCTCGGGTCCTACCTCAGCTACGCGCTCTGGGCGCACCTGGGGATCGACCCGTTCCTCGGGCTCCTTATCACGGTCCCCGCCCTCTTCTTCGTGGGTGTCGGCGCGGAGTGGGCCTTCCTGCGCCGTCTCGGAGACCGAGACCGCGTCTCGATGTCCATCCTGGTGACGTACGCGATCTCGCTCGTCATCGAGGGTATCCTCGACATCGTCTTCGGGACGACATTCGTGCAGATCCGACCCTCGTACTCGACGAGCACGTGGCACGTCTTCGGCTTCTACCTGCCCGACATCTATGTCTACGGCTTCGCCTTGGCGGTCGTGCTCTTGGCGGCACTGTTCGCCCTGATGTACCGAACCCGCTTCGGGGCAAGCCTGCGAGCGGCGCTGCAGGACCGGACCGCGGCCTCGCTGATCGGGGTCAACGTCAAGCGGGTGTCGACGATCACCTTCGGTATCGGCGTCGCGGCGACGGCAGCGGGCGGCATGGTCTTCGGCGTGACGAACGGCTTCAACGCGAACAGCAGCTTGGACCTGATCTCGCGCCTGCTCGCGATCGTCGTCCTCGGCGGGCTCGGGAGCATGGGGGGCGCGATGGGCGCCGCCTTGGCGATGCTGGTGATCGAGGACGTCGTAGCCGTCGTCTGGTCACCCGTCTGGTCGCCGGTCATCTACTTCCTGGCGCTGCTCGTGGTGCTGTCCGTCCGGCCACAGGGTCTGTTCGGCAAGGTCGCGGCAAGGGCGCAGTGACGCCGCGATGAGCGAGCAGAAGGACCTGGCGCGGTGAACGGCGGCCTGCTCGGCGGAAGTGCCGCCCTGACCGGCACAGCGCCGTCGGGAGCGACGCCCGAGGGGCCGGGACAACCTGCGCGCGGCGTGCCCTGGGCGAAGGTCTGCACCTGGTTGGCGATGGCGCTCGTGGTGCTCGCGTTCCCGGTCGTCTTCCCGACACCCGCGGTGACGTCGATCGCCTTCTTCTCGGTCATCTTCATGGCGGCGGCGACCGCCTGGAACACCTTCTCGGGGTATTCGGGCTACATCAGCATCGGGCACGCGGTCTTCTTCGGCAGCGGCGCCTACACCCTCGCGCTGCTCGCCGTCCACCTGAACCTGGCAGGCGGCATGGGCATCTTCTGGCTCGTGCCGGTCGCCGGCGCCGTCGCGATGGCGATCGCAGTGCCGTTCGGCCTCGTCGCGTTGCGCACCCGACGCCACACCTTCGTCGTGATGACGATCGCGGCGTTCTTCGTCTTCCAGCTTCTCGCGTACAACCTCTCGTCGTTCACCCAGGGCTCGGCCGGGGTCTCCCTCCCCACACCCCCATGGACAGCCACGGGGTTCAACCAGCGCTTCTACTACGTCGCCGTCGCCGTGCTCGTCGTCGCGTTGGGGCTGTCCGTCGCCGTGCGGCGTTCCCGGTTCGGCCTTCAGCTGCTCGCCATCAGGGACGACGAGGACCGGGCCGCCGGCCTCGGGGTGAAGACCACGCGAGTAAAGCTCACCGCTTTCGTCCTCTCGGCGTTCTCCGTCGGCATGGCAGGGGCGGTGTGGGCGTACTTCCTCGGCGAGATCCACCCCCAGTTCGCCTTCACAGCGCTGTTCGACCTGTCGGTCGCGATCATGTGCTTCCTCGGCGGCTTTGGCACGATCACCGGTCCGCTGCTTGGCGCAGCCCTGCTGGAGTCGCTCCAGCAGTACTTCACCATCCAGTACTCTGCGGACAATCTCTACTTGATCGCCTACGGCGTGCTGTTCCTCGCGGTCATCGCATTGCTCCCCCGTGGAGTCATCCCCACCGTGTCTGGTGCCTACCGGGACTGGCAGGATCGGCGCCTCCAACGACGCGTCGAGACGGTGGCCCGATCCGCCGGTGCCACGGGGCCGCCTGGGGTGCCGGTCCTCGAGCGCGCTGCGTCGAGCGCCCGGGCTCAGGAGCGCTGATGGCGCTTCTCGAGGTGCAAGGCGTCTCGAAGGCGTTCGGCGGGCTGATCGCGCTCGACGACTGCTCGCTCAGCGTCGAGGAGGGCGAGGTCGCGGGGCTGATCGGCCCGAACGGCTCGGGCAAGACGACGCTGTTCAACGTGATCACCGGGTACGTGCGCCCCGATCGCGGGAGCGTGCGGCTGAGGGGCGCAGACATCACGGGCGCCTCTCCGGCCAGGGTGTTCGGCCTCGGATTGGGCAGGACCTTCCAGCAGGCGCGGATCTTCGACCGTCTGAGCGTGCTCGAGAACATGCTCGTCGCGACCCAGCGCCAGGAGGGATGGCTCCGCAGCGTCGTCAAGGGCCAGTCGTCGCCCAAAGAACGGGCCCGCGCCGGCGAGCTGCTCCAGTTCGTCGGGCTCGAGCGCCTCGCACGCCTCCCCGCGGGCAACCTCTCCTTCGGGCAGCGCAAGCTCCTCGAGCTTGCGTACGTGCTCGTCGCAGACCCGCAGATCATCCTGCTCGACGAGCCTGCGGGCGGGGTGAACCCGACCCTCATCAACCTCATCGCCGCCCGCATTCGCACCCTGAACGACGCCGGTGCGGGAAAGACCTTCCTCGTCGTCGAGCACAACATGGAGTTCGTCATGGGCTTGTGCGACACCGTCACGGTGATGCACCAGGGGGCTGCCATCGTGTCCGGGAGCCCGGACATGGTCCGGGAGGACCCACGCGTGCTCGACGCGTACCTCGGGGGCTCCGACGACGAGCTCTTCGAGCCGGAGCCCGAGCCCGAAGGCGGAGCCGAGACCCGGCTCGGCGCGGTCGACGGCCGATCGAGGACCTGAGCGAGTGCCTGCACCTCCCCTGAACGGCGCGGACCGACCTGTCGCACGGGCCCCGCTGCTCGCCTTCCGCGGCGTCTGCGCGGGGTACGGCGGTGCCGACATCCTGCACCAGGTGACCTTCGACGTTCCCGAGGGCGGCCTGACCTGCGTGGTGGGGCCCAACGGCGCCGGGAAGTCGACGCTGCTCGGCACGGTGAGCGGCATCGTCAAGTGCCGAGCCGGCGACGTCGTGTTCCGCGGCGAGCCGCTCGGCAAGGCCTCGCCCCGCCGGCGTCTCGAGCTCGGGATCGTCCAGGTGCCCCAGAACCACAGTCTCTTTCGCGAGATGACGGTCCGCGAGAACGTCGAGCTCGGCGGCTTCATCTTGAAGGATCGTGCGCTGGTGAGGAAGCGCTACGAGCAGATCGCCGAGACGATCCCCGTGGTCGCCGAGCGTGCGAAGCACAAGGCGGGCAGCCTCTCGGGTGGCCAGCAGCGTCTCGTCGAGTTCGCCCGCTGCCTCATGCTGGATCCCGCGCTCGTCGTGCTCGACGAGCCGTCGATGGGCCTCGACCCGCGCACCCGTAGAACCGTGTTCGAGACCGTGCGGACTCTCCACCGCAGCGGCCGCACGATCCTGCTCGTCGAGCAGAACGCGCGAGCGGGGCTCCGGCTCTCCACGCACGGCGTCGTCCTGGAAAACGGGCAGGTTCGGCTGACAGGCAGCGGGCGTGACGTGCTCGAGAACCCCGAAATCGGCGCGCTCTTCCTCGGCGGCTCCCCGCGCTCGGCGACCGGTTCAGCCGAAAGGACGGCCCAGCCGGCTTCCTGACCACAAGACGCGCCGTTCTGTCCGAGCCAGCCGGCGAGGCACGCGGAGGCTCCAGGGGTCGCAGGGTCGAGAGGTGAGGCGTCAGGTCGCTTCCCTGCGCGCCTGCGCAGGGGCGGTGGACCCGCGCACGACGAGGCGCGGCGCGAGGCTCACCACCTCGACGGGGCTTTCCGGATCACGCAGGCGACGGAGCAGGAGCTCAGCAGCTCGGACGCCGAGCTCGTAGTGCGGGATCCGCACGGTGGTGAGCGGCGGGCTCACGCGGTCGATGAACGGCATGTCGTTGTACCCCACGATCGAGACATCCGCCGGGCACGCGAGACCGGCGCGCTCCACCGCGGAGTAGCAGCCGAGCGCGAGCATGTCGTTGCCGGCGACGATCGCAGAGGGACGGTCGTGCATCCTGAGCAGCTCGCGTGCGCCGAGCTCTCCCTCGGCGATGGAGAAGCTCTCCGAGAAGCGCACCCACCGGGCGTCGGCCGCGATGCCGCTCGCCGCCATCGCCGAGACGAACCCGCCGTAGCGCGCGTACCCGGTCGAGATCTCCTGGGGACCCGCGACGTGGGCGATCCGCACGTGACCCAGGCTCCGCAGATGGTCGACGACCATGCCGATGCCGGCCGCGTCGTCAACCGAGACCGATGAGAACGCTCGGTCCTCGACGACCCGGTTCACGAGCACGACGGGGATCCCTTCCTCGTCGAGCTCCGCGATGCCCATGTCGTGCCTTCGGGCCGTGGCAAGGACGAGCCCGTCGACCCGACGGTCGACCATGCCCTCGAAGATGCGGCGCTGGCGGTCCGGGTCGCTCTCGGTGTTGGCGAGCAGCGCGACGTACCCGTCTTGGAACAGCCGGTCCTCCACGCCGCGCACCATCGGAGGGAAGAGCGGGTTGTTGATGTCAGGGATGACGATCCCCACCGAATGCGTGCGTCGCGTCTTGAAGCTGCGTGCAAGGAGGTTCGGCTTGTAGCCGAGCCGGTTCGCGACCTCGAGCACCCGCTCGACGGTCTCCATGCGGACGAGCGACCTGGTCTCGTCGTTCAGCGCACGCGACGCCGTGCCCGGATGCACGCCAGCGGCTTGCGCCACTTCTCGCAGCGTCACGGCGTCTCTTGGCACCCTGCCTCCAACCGCCTCTCGAACTGCTGCCCCGGGTGACGATATCGCGCCCGCCGATCGGCGCATGGTTCCAAGACGCTGTCCGCGATCGCACAGCTCTCCGTGCCGCGCGCCGAGTGGCGCTCCTGCCCGGCAGGACGAGCACCTGCCGGATAGGTTCTTCCCGGTGCACGCTCGAGCCTTGCCCGGCGGCGCCGCCCGGGAAGTCCCGGCCGGTGGGGCGCCGCCCTGGAAGTCCTGGCCGGTGGGGCGCCGCCCTGGAAGTCCCGGCCGGTGGGGCGCCGCCCTGGAAGTCCCGGCCGGTGGGGTGCCGCCCGGGAAGTCCTGGCCGGTGGGGTGCCGCCCTGACCGGCTGGTGACCGTCGTGCTCCGATACCGTTTTCGTTCGCAATGATTGCCCCGCTCGCCTACGCGCAGCGTCGGCCCGAACGAGCCCGAACGAAGGAGAGCCCAGGGGCGAGCCCCCGAGGACACGGGAGGACCGCAGGTGACGCGCCGGATCTTGTTCATCGAGGATGACGACCACATTCGCAAGGTCTTGTCCCTGTCGCTGGGACAAGAAGGCTACGACGTCGTCGAGGCACCCAGCGGCGAAGAGGGGCTCCGCCTCCTGCAGGAGGGCGGCGCCGACATGGTGCTCGTCGATCTGCGTCTCCCGGACATGGACGGCTTCGAGGTCACCAGGACGATCCGGCGCTCGACCAACGTCCCCATCGCGATGGTGACCGCCAGCGGCGACACCCACGACGTCGTCGCCGGGCTCGAAGCAGGCGCGGACGATTACATCGTGAAGCCCGTCGTCGCCAAGGAGCTCTCCGCCCGGATCCGGGCGCTCCTCCGCAGGAGCGCGGCTTCAGCGCCGCCCAACACCGCCGTCGAGCGCTTCGGAGACGTCGAGCTTCAGAGAGAAGCCGGCGTCGTGTGCAAGGCCGGCAAGGAGGTGCCGCTCACGCTCACCCAATTCCGCGTGTTGTGCGAGCTTGCCGACACGCCGGGTTGGGTCGTCTCCCGAGCTCAGCTCCTGGAGCGGGTGTGGGGGTACGACTTCTTCGGCGACGACCGGCTCGTCGACTACCACATCAGCGGACTGCGAACGAAGATCGAGCGCGACCCGTCGAATCCCGAGCTCATTGTCACCGTCCGCGGGCTCGGCTACAAGCTCGTGCCATGACCGCCGGCGGCCGCCGGAGGCGGTTCGGCCTCCAAGCGCGGGTCATCGCCACCTTCTCCCTCGGTGCGGCACTGGTATCGGCAGTCCTCGCGGTCTCCACCTTCTATTTCGTCCGCCGAGAGCTCCTCTCCCAGCGCACGGCGAGCCTCCTCCACGAGACGTTCGTCAACGCGCACCTCGTGAAGGTCGAGCTCGGCGTCCCGCCGGCGAACATCGCTTCGGCCCTCTCCAGCGTCACGACGGCGAGCGGCGTCCGATCCCTCGTCTACCGAAATGGACACTGGTACTCGAGCTCCGCGGCCATGAGCGGCACCGCGGTCCCGGCCGAACTCGTCCGGTCGGTCGTGGACGGGAACGTCGCCGACCAACGCGTCCTGCTGGACGGGGTGCCCACGCTTGTCGTCGGCGTGCCCATGCCATCGATCGGCGTCGCGTACTTCGAGGAGCACTCCCTCACAGAGCTCGCATCGACGCTCGAGGTCCTCGGGACCGTGCTCACCACCCTGGCGCTGGCGACCACGGTTGGCGGCGCGCTCGCGGGGTGGTGGGCGAGCCGAAGGCTCGTCAAGCCGCTCAACGAGGTGGTCAGCGCCGCGAGCGAGATCGCTCACGGCACTCTCGAACGGCGACTGCCCGACGATCCGGACCTTCAACCGCTGGTGGCGTCGTTCAACGAGATGGTGACGGCTCTCCAGGGGCGCATCGAACGCGACGCCCGCTTCGCCTCGGACGTCGCGCACGAGCTCCGCTCGCCGCTCACCACGATCGGAGCCTCGGTCGAGCTGCTCGACTCGTACAAGCCGCAGCTGCCCGCGAGCGGCGCCAAGGCCGTCGAGATGCTGCACGTGGAAGTCGACCGCTTCTCGACGATGGTCGAGGAGCTGCTCGAGATCGCGAGCATGGACGCGGGGGCAGACGTGCTCCATTTCACCGACGTGCCCCTCGCCGAGCTCGTGCAGCGGACGGTGGCCGGCTACGACCCTGCGATCCCGGTCAGCATCCCGGCAGCGGCACGCGACACGCTCGTGCGAGGTGACAAGCGCCGCCTGCAGCAGGTGCTCTTGAACCTGCTCACGAACGCCCAAACGCACGCCGGTGGAGCCGTCGGCGTCGACGTCGCCACCGACGGCAGCTGGGCCAGCATCTCGGTCGACGACGCGGGCCCGGGCATCCCGCCGCACGAGCGTCCGCATGTGTTCGAGCGGTTCTACCGCGGGGCCGCGTCGGGCCGGAGGGGCGACACCGCCGGCTCCGGCCTCGGCCTCGCGCTCGTCGCCGAGCACGTTCGAGCGCACGAGGGCACCGTGCGGATCGGCGACAGCCCCGCCGGCGGCGCCCGTATCAGCGTGCTCATCCCCATGGAGCGGGTGTGAGGCCGCGTGGAGCGGGTGTGAGGCCCCGTGCATCCGGTCCAGCAGGCACGAGCCGATCCCGGCGTCGCCGCGTCGGCACGCGCACGCTGGTCGCGCCACTCTGCGGAGCACTGCTCGCGCTCGTGGCCGCGGCGTGCGGCGTGGACGTCCAGGCCTCGCCCACCGTGGTCAACCCCAAGCAGGTGCCCTTCGGACTGCTCCATCGCTCCACGCCGACGACCGCACCTGCGCGTTCCGGTCAGTACGTCACCATCTACCTCGTCGGCTCCGAGCACCTGGTCGCGGTCAGCCGCGACGTCCCCACGCCGGTCACCGCGGCGGGGATCCTGCACGCGCTCGGGACAGGGCCGACGCCCGAGGAAGCCTCCGAAGGGCTGCGGAGCCCGATCTCGACGGCAGTTCCGCTCACCCTCTGGCAGCTCGCCACGACGACCATCACCGTGAACGTGGCGGGAAGCTTCACGACGCTCGCCGGCCAGGACCAAGCGGAGGCCGCAGCGCAGCTCGTCTACACGCTGACCTCGCTCCCGGGCATCACCTCTGTCGGGATCCGCATCGATGGCAAGAGCGCGACGGTGCCGACTGCGAAGGGTACCTTGAGCGCGGGTCCGCTCGATCGCGGAGACTACGAGACACTTGCACCGATCTGACCGGGAGCCGGCGGGCGGACACGCCTTCTACCTCGGACGCGCCTTCTGCCTCGGACGAGCCGCTCAGGGGAGCATGTGCCCTGAAAGGGTGAGCAGGCTCATCGCGGCGAAGGCGGCGAGCTCGAGACCGACGAAGGTCCGGAACCCTCCCGGCGACGACCTTCTCGCCCAGACGAGCACGGCGGGGAAGGCCACCAGCAGCATGCGCGCGTTGGGCAGCGTCTTCACCGACCAGAGCGTGACCGCGCCGACGCCGATGAGCCACGCGAGGGCGCCTGGAGACAGCTCCCGGCGCAGCGGCCAGAGCCGGACGACCGACCAGATGAGGAACGCAGAACCGAGCACGCTGTTCCAGAGGTTCCAGGTTCGAAGGTACCGGAAGACGTCCACGGGGTGGTCGACCAGGTGGCGCACGACAGGAAGGCGGACGAAGCCGAGCGGCTCGGTCTGGTTGTACCAGCCGTAGTGCTGGGCGTCCAAGGCGGCGAGCGGGCTGCCGGTCCACGACCACAGGAACCCGGCGAAGGCGAGGACGCCGAGAATCGACAGGACCGGCGCGACGAGCGGGGCGACGCGCCGTTCTCGCAAGGCGGCGCGAACGGCCACGAGCGCCACGACGGCGGGCATGACCAGGGCGGCGGGCTCCACCACGGCCGCGAGGCCGGCGAGCACGCCGACCAGCACCCAGCGCCGGGAGCGGAGAGCGAGCAGGCAGCCCAGCACCAGCGGAAGCGTGAGCCCCTCCGAGTAGGCCATCGAGAAGACCAGCGAGCCTGGGAAGAGCACAAAGACGACCGCTGCACGCCGTCCCGTCGCCTCGCCCCACCAGGCCGTGGCAAGGCGCTGCGCGAGCACGGTGGCCACGAGCCCACCGACGAGGGCGATGGACACCGCGGCCACGAGCTCGGAACGAAGCACGAAGCCGAGGGCCCGGATGGCGAGCGGATAGAGCGGGAAGAAGCCGAGCGTGGACTGCGTGTGGAGCACGCGGTCGGGGTAGCCGTGGGTCGCGAGCTTCAAGTACCACCCACCGTCGTACGCGGCGAGCTGGGTGGCGATCGAGCGGCGCTCGACGACGGCGACGACCCCGGAGAGAAGCAGCACCCCAAGCCGCGTGGCCATGTAGACGCCGACTGGAACGTACGACGCCACCGACCCCCTCAGGCCACGCGACCCCCAGCCCGACCGCGGCGCTCCTCCGAGCTCGGCTCGCTCCGCGCCGAGCGCGGTGTCCGCTGGGGTGAGCACAGAGGTCACGGCCGCCAGCCCGAAGAGCTGCATCCCCCGTTGCGCGACGATCGGATCGGAGCAGGGGACGCCAGCGTCGCTGAACCCGACCAGATGGCCCTCGAACCGACGCCCCGGCCTCGCGCCGAGCGGTGAACGGCCGCGCGCCACCCCGCGTACCCGCTGCCGAGCACGAGCATGTGCATCAAGGCCTCCAGACCACCGTGGGTGCTGCTTACGCCACTCGCTGCCACTGTGAGCCGCGTGGGCACGTAACGGCGGGGGACACGGTCCCCCCCGTCTGGCGGAGCGACTCCTGCGCCTGTTCTATCGTGCCACCACGACGGAGTGGTCCCGGTACCACTGGCCGGGGATGCTCCTCGGGCTCACACGACGAGCGCCGCCGCCGAGAACGGGTCACGCCTCCTCGACATACGGAAGAGGTCCGCCGTGGAACCGGACCACGATCCCGTCTGGATCCGGCACCTCGAGGTATGGCCCGAGATGCCCTTGCTCGATGGGGCCGTGGGCGATCGACGAACGATCGAGTCGGCCGACCCAGCGCTCCAGATCCTCGGGGGTCGCCACCGCGAGGCTGAGGACGGCGAACCCGCTCAGCGCCGCCGCCCGGTCGGGATCCTGATGGAGCCCGATGACGAGACCCGAAGGGTGCCGGCAGACGACGCCGACCACGCCGTGCTCCTGTTCGTAGTCCAGCACCGGGACGAAACCGCCCACCTGCACGTACCAGTCCCGGCTCCTCTCGGGGTCGGTGACGGGAAGACGCACGTGGTGCAGCCCGGTGACGAGCAGCGGCGCGTCGTCTGCAGGCTCCTCCGGCCACCGATCGTGCCGGGTCACCGGTACCTCCAGGAGGTGGCCCACCACGGCACCACGGTCACTCCGGGACGATCAGGCCGTAATTCCCGTCGTAGCGGAGGTACAGCACGACCCCCCGCCCCGAGGCCGCGTCGGCGAAGAAGAGGTAGCGCTCGCCGCTCGCCCCCAGACGCTCGATCGCCTCTTGCAAGCCGAGAACCGGCACCTCGACGTCGGACAGCTCGACAGGTTCGGCCGTCGGGCCGAGCCCGACGCCTGACGGCCGCAACCTCGTCATCCGGTACGTCCCGGCGTCGGTACGCTCCACGATGCTGTCGATGCCGCTCGCCAGGTCGACGAAGAGGTAGAAGTCGTAGTCGAGCTGGACCATGTCGAAGATCGCCTCGTCCGGCGTCAGCGCGCCGACCGCGAAGGTCTTGTGGCGGACGAGCTGGCGTTCCTCAGGCGGCCGATCGAAGTACGGAGGCCGCTCGGGGGGGAGGTCGCCGTGCCGCCACTCTCCAGGACGGGCGATCGCCTCGGAACGGCGGAGTTCGTCGCGCCGGCGGGCGCGGTGCTCGAGCCGCTCGCGCAAGCGATGCTCGAGAGCGTCCAGCGCTTCTTCCATGGTGCGCGCCGCTGCGTGGGCACGAAGCGGCTCGCCGTTCAGATCCAGCATCGCCTCGGCATGATTCGGGCTCGGACGCGCCGGATCGGTGTCCCGGACCAGCTTCACACGGGCGAAGAGCACAGGCTCCTCGAGCGCCTCGACGAGACGAGAGACGACCTGTTGCGCGTGCTCCTTGTCCCTCTCGTCGACGTCGCCGGTGGCGTACATGCTCAACGGAGGCAGGCCCTCGGCCTCTACGGACGTCACGGCGACCTCGGCTGTGTCGAGCAGCCATTGCTCTGCGATCTCGCCGTGCGCGATCCGGCACCTCACCGCGAAACCCTGCTCCCCGGGCGTTTCCGCCTCCCAGGTGACGATCACCTGGTCCCCACGGCCGAGGATCCGCGCGTGACGTTCGCATCCGAACGCCGGGCTCTCCTCGAGCCATTCCGACAGCGCGGTGCGGTCCTCCAGCACGCGCTCGCCGACATGGACCACGGCCACGGGCGAGTACAAGGCGAGCGCACCGTCCATGTCGCCCTTCGACACGCTGGTCGCCCAGCTTCGCGCCACCTGCATGGGATGGACCGCGGCGAGCCGCAGCTCGGGATGCACGCTCGCGTACGGTTCGGGTCCCTTCGTGTCGAAGCGGCGGGCCCCTTCCAGAGTCCCGAAGCGATGACGGTGCCTCGACGCCCGCGCGCTCTGACGCAGCCGCACGTCGGCCGCCTGCTCGACGCCCTCCACCCGCTGGAGGTCGAAGTGGACCCGGGCACCTGGGTGGCGAGCCGCCGCCTCGATCTCCCCGGCTGGCACGTGGTAGGCCCGGCCCTCCCTGAGGACCTCCGCGTCTCCGTGGGCCGCGTCGAACCAGTGGACCACACCCTCAGGCATCCCCTGCACCTCCGGTCGTCGGTCGAGCCCATCGACGGAGCAACGCGCCGATGCGCCCGAAGTCGCTCAGCGACCCGTCTTCGACCGGCTCGAGCGCCCCGTGGTCCAGGAAGACGTCGGCCACGGCCGCGTCCACGACATTCCCGATCCCGCGAACAGAGCCGCCGCAACGCGGACATGGCCCAGGTCCGGTCACGAGCAGGCGGCAGACCTCGCAACGGCCCCCGGGAGCCTCGAACGTGCGTTCCACGACGAGCGTCCCCACCTCCCGGTCGCCCAGGGCGGCCAGGGTGGCGTCCAGTCCCGTCGCCACCGACGTGCCCGTGGCGGCTCGCTCGCGCAGTGCAGCGAGGATCGCCGAGCGCTGCTCTTGCTGGGCGCCTTCGACGACGTCTCGCGCGGCTGCGGCGAGCTGGCTCGTCGGCGCGTACCCCGGCAGCGGCCTGCGGCCGACGACGAGGTCGGCGACGTGGCGGGGAAGGTAGGCCTCGAGCTCCTTCACCGATTCCTCGCTGCCCAAGAGGACGACGTAGCGCGCCGGTGCGCGGACCATCTCGGCGGAGACGACGCGAGCTACTCGGCGGAAGTGCTCGCGAGCCAGCTCCTCCTCGTGCCGCTCGAACCCGGCCAGCTCGATGTCCACGTCGACGGCATGCGGCATCGTGTCGTCGAGGAGGTCGAGCTCGCGTGCTCCTTGCTCCGGGTCCAATCGCGCGACACGGGACCGCTCCTTGTCCACCGCCACGGCGATCGCCGACCACGACGCGGCAGCCGCCGCGCACAGCTGCGCGATGTCCGGCTCGGGATCCACGGCCACCTGGTCGCGGACCGGCGTCGTCAGCTCCACCGCGTCGAAGAGGTCCTGGCTCGCGCAGGAGAACAGTCCGATGCCTCTGGTCGCAGACCGGTCGATCCCACGACCGAGCCAGGCGCGCATTGCCGCGAGGTCCTTCTCGACCTCTCCGGGGGTGCCCGGCGGCGCGAGCTCGGCCCGCTGGCGCGCCGACCGGAACAGGTGCTCGGCCCGCTGCTCGACGTCCGGCCATCGCGGATGGCGCAGTCCGTCGACGTCGAGGTACAGGCTCGTGGCGACCGTGCCCGGCCGCCACGACGCGATCCGGCGAATGACCGACTCGTCGACCATCTCACGACCACCTCCTCATCTCACGACCACCCCTCGCATCACCGGCGGTGCGCGCCAGGGCTCCGTCGAGACCAGCGCCCCTCGTAATCCTGCAAGCTCCGCTTCGCACTCGTCGTCTCTGCTCCCGTGGTCTCTGCTCCCCTGATCGTCGCCACGCGTGTTCGCGCTCACGGCCGGCACCCCATGGTGCGCCCCAGGGGACCAGGTGCAACAGGGCCGATGGTCCAGATGCGCCGAGGCGCGAGGTCCCGGGGCGCCTCTCAGGATCGGACCATCGCCTCTGGTGCACGGGCGCACGCCGAAGAACGATCGCAGCAGCGATCGGAA
>JAJYXS010000029.1 GCA_021801615.1 Actinomycetes bacterium | reverse complement strand
GGTCAGCTTGGCTATCCCCGCCGTCTCGCCCAGCGCGGCGAAAGCACGCGCCATGGCGTCCGGTGCGTCGAGGAACCACCAGGGTGGGCCGGCGAACAGCGATGGGAAATAGCTGACGAGGGGCCCGATCTCGCGGGAAAAGGTGGTCTCGTCGACGGTGTAGAGGACCAAGCGGAAGCCTTCTGCGTTGCCGTAGCGAGAAAGCAACGGCCGCAGCGTCCTCGTGAACTCCATGGCGTAGGGGAAATCCTGGCCGATGTCGCGCCCGTAGGTGGCCGCGTAGGCTGGGTCGTAGTCGCGCACCACGCCGACGTGCAGCTGCATCACCAGGCCGTCGTCGGCTGCCATGCGGGCCATTTCGTCGAGCATGTGGCCGCGAAAGGCCTCGATATCCGCCGGCGAGCCTTCGCCCTGCCGTAGGCGCGCGTAGACCTTGGCGGCCTGCGCCGGCTCCAGGCGCTCGGTGGTCACAACCGGCACGCCGTGGTCTGCCGCCGTCGCACCCCGGCTCCGGAAGAACGCGCGCCGGCTTTCGAGAGCGCCTATGTAGCCGGTGTAGGTGGTCGTGTCGATGCCCGAGACCTCGGCCAAGCGGGCGAGGTTGGTAGCGAAGTCTGGGTGGGCCGGGTCGACCACTTCGTCAGGGCGGAAGTTGGGCAGCAGCCGGCCTTTCCAGGTGGGGTCGTTACTGAGGGCCTCGTGGAGGGCGAGGTCGTCGGTGGCGGGGTCCGTCGTGGTCAACACGTCAAGCCCGAAGCGCTCGTACAGGGCGCGCGGCCGCAGGTCGTCTTCCTGGAGCCGTGCCTTGATGGCGTCGTAGCTTTCGTCGGCCGTTTCGGGAGAGGGCGTGGCGCGCAGCTGGCAGAGCTCGTAGAGCTCGTGCTCGAGCCACAGCCGTGACGGCGTACCGGCGAGGGCACCCCAGTGGGAGCACAGCTGGCGCCAGATCTCCCGCCCGTCGGCGCGCCGCCCACTGGCGAGGGCCCCCACTCCGAGCTCGGGCATCGGGACGCCCTGGGCGTGGAGCAGCCTGACCACGTAGTGATCGCTCGTTACGAGCAGGTGGGCCGGGTCGGAGAACGGCTCGTCCGAGACGAACAGCTCGGGGTCCAAGTGCCCGTGTGGTGAGACGATCGGTAACCGTTCGATCTCAGAGAAAATTGCCCGCGCCGCCTCCCTCTGCTCCCGAGAAGATGGGAAAAGGCGGTCCGGGTGCAGCGACAGCTCGCTCATAGCGAGCCGCCGGTGCTCGAGCTGAGGCTGAGGCTGACGTGTCGCATGGTCCGCTCACGCAAGGCCGGCCACCTCCGCGGCGTGGCGCACGACGCCGAGGGCCCCCGGCGCCTCGGCCTCGACGTCGGTGAAGTTGGCCTCAATCGAGATGCGGCCCTGGTAGCCGATGCCGGCGAGCTTCTCGAAGAGCGAGACGAGGCGCTCCTGGTCTCCGGGCGCGGGAGGGTGGCGGTCCGGCCCGCAAACGTGGACGTGGGCCACCTTGTCCGCGACATCGTTCACGACCGAGAAGTCTTCTTGTTCCTCCATGAGGTGGTAGATGTCGACGACGAGGCCCACGTTGGCTAGGTCGAGCTCGTGGGCTATTTGGCCCGCTTCGGCGAGGCGGTTCATGATGTTGGTCTCCTGGTGGCGCAGGTGCTCGAGGCAGATCACCGCCCCGTCCCCCGCCTCTTCGGCCGCCTCCGAGGCCCAGTGCGCAGCCTGTCGCAGCTGGCGGTAGGCTTCGTCCTTGAGGAAGCCCTCCGGCACCTCGCGAGCCTTGCCGCTGCCGAACACGATGCGCCTGATGCCGAGGGCCTTGGCTCTTTGCAGCGCCTCATTCATGTAGGCCTGGACCTTGTCTGATTGCACGTCCGGCCCGACCACCTTGAGGTCGCTTGGGAGGAACAAGTTGGCACTTCTCGGCTCGAGCCCCCCCTCGTTCCAGCTGGAGAGGTGAGTGTCGAACTCCGCCCGGCTCGGCCCCATCACCGCCGTGGCCACGCCCGGCTCGTAGTAGTCGCAGCCGGCATCGCGCAGTGCCTTGGCCCGGGCCTCGCCCGGGACCCCCGTGCAGATGCCGAAAGTGACTTTTGTGCTCATGTTTGTGCCTCCTCTTGGTCTTTTGTCAATCTAAGGTCGATCAGCCCGTGACCGACCCGGCCGCTAGCCCGTGGACGAGGTAGCGCTGGAAGATCAGATAGATGATGACCACCGGCGCCGCGCTCACGACGGCAGAGGACATCAGCTGGCCATAGACGGGCAGGCCGCCCGCCTGGGAGTTGGCCGAGAAGCGCTCGAGCGCTATGGCCAGGGTCTGGGTGTTCTGGTTGGTGAACACGCTTGCGAACAGTACGTCGTTCCAACCGACCAGGAAAGCGAAGAGGAAGGCGACCACCACCGCGGGCAACATGACGGGGAAGATCACGCGCGCGAGCGCCCCCAACTGGCTGCAGCCGTCGACGAGGGCCGCTTCGTCGAGGTCGCGAGGCACCGTCCGCATGTACGCCACCAGCAGCCAGGTCGAAAGCGGCACGCCGAAGGTCATGTACGTGAGGATGATGGGGAAGTACGTCCCGATCATGTGCACCGAGATGGTTGTCTGGATCCAGGAGAACACGGCAAAGAGCGGCAATAGGAGCGTGGTACCCGGGATGGTCTGGACGCCGATCAGGGTGTAGAGGTAGCCGTGGCGGCCGCGGAAGGCGAAGCGGGTCAAGGGGTAGGCGGCCATGAGCGCGACGGCCACAGACAAAGCAGCCGACGTGCCTGCGATTATCAAGGTGTTGACCAGGCCCTGGGCCAAGGGAGCGGTGCTCCACATGCTCACGTAGTTTTGAGCGGTGAGCACCGCGAAGCTGACCACGCCCGCGGCCACATCGTAATTGGGCGTGAAGG
>JAJYXS010000084.1 GCA_021801615.1 Actinomycetes bacterium | reverse complement strand
GGCAACGTCGGCACGCTCGTAGCGCCGCTGGCCGCTTCGGCGGTGATCGCCGCCTACAGCTGGCGATGGGCCCTCGCGGGGACCGGCATCGTCATGGCGCTCGGCTCGATCGTCACCTGGACGCGGCTGCGCGCGGCGGACCACGGCGGCGCCGCGCACCCCGACGGCCCAGCGGACCACGGCGGCGCCGCGCACCCCGACGGCCCAGCGGACCACGACGGCGCGGCGGACCCCGACGGCCCAGCGGACCACGACGGTGCGGCGGACCCCGACGGCGCGGATCCCGACGTGGGCGCAGGTTCGCAGGTGCAGGTCAGCTTGCGCAGCGCGCTCCGGCGAAGAGAGGCGGTCGCGGTGCTCGCTGCGGGCATGATCTCGGGCGCGGGGCGGGGGCTCGGCGTGCTCACCACCTACGTCCCTGCGTACCTGCGCGACGGTCTGCACGAGCGGGCGCTCACCATCGGCGTCCTCGTCACCGTCGTGAGCGTCGGTGCCGTGCTCGGCCCGATGCTCTTCGGCCAGGTCTCCGATCGAACTGGGCGCCGGCCGGTGCTCTACACCCTCTACGCCTTCGGGGCAACGGCGCTGGTCGGTCTCGTGCTCGTCGGCTCGAACGTGCTGCTCCTCGGGCTCGTGGGCCTCGGGGTCGGCGTGTTCACCTACTCGGAGCAGCCGATCCGCCAAGCGCTGTTCTCCGACGCGATGGGCGACATCCCGGCCCGGGCCGCGTTCGGCGCGTACTTCGCGATCTCCCAGCCCATCGGCGCGCTGTGGATCGCATTGCTCGGCTTTCTCATCACCGACGTCGGGTACCACGTCGCGTTCTTCGTCATGGGGGGCTCCTTCGTGGCAGCTGGCACCGTGATCGCCCTGTTCGCCCGGGACCGGACCGTCCCGCAGGCGACGCCGGAGGCAGCCACCAGCTGAGGCGCCGTCGAGCGCTCCGGCGCTCTAGCCGATCGCCAGGCGCGCCCGGACCTCCCCGGCCAGCTCGACCGACCGGGCGGCCGCGTCAGGGTCCATCGACATCGGCCGGATCATGATGTCGGTGAACCCGAGCTCGCGATAGACGACCAACTGCTCGGCGACCGAGTCGGGGTCGCCGTAGGCGACGGCAGCCCGGTCGAACCCGCGGTAGCCGGCCGCCATCAGGCTGTCGCCCGTCGTCTCGGCCTCTGCCCGCGAGGGGGCGATGACGACGTCTTTGCGGATCGGGACGCGAATGGGCTCCCGTCCGTGCCGGGCGCACGCCTGGCGGTAGCGGTCCAGGACCTCGGCTGCCGTCTTCGGCGTGAGATCGGCGTTCCCGTACCAGCAGTCCCCCAGGCGCGCCGCCCGGTCGATCCCGGCGCTCGCGGTGGCGCCGATCCACCACTCGACGCCCCGAGGGGGAAGCGGGGCGACGCGGGCGTGCTCGACGCCCCACATCTCGCTGCGCACCTCCTCCCCCCGGAGGAGCGCTTGAGCGATCCGAAGCCCCTCTTCGATCCGCCGGCCTCGCTGCGAGAGCGGAGCTCCCATCGCCTCGGACTCCGACCGGACGTCGCCGACACCGGTTTGGACGACGAAGGGCCCGGCAGCGAAGGCCGAGAGCGTCCCGATCTGCTCGGCCATGAGGACCGGGTGCCACATCGGCACGATGAAGAGACATCCCACCGGTCGGGAGTCCCATTCGGCGAGCAGCCGGCCGATCGTCGGCACGTTCTGGAAGTAGCTGGTGGGACCGGTCCCGTGGTGGTCTCCCACGGTCAGCACGTCGAGGCCGGCCCGGCGTGCGGCACGCGCCTGGGCGATGACCGAGCGCGGCCCCACCGTCGGTTCGGCTGTGGGGAACGCGGTCCTGATGGAGATGCCGACCCGCATCAGCCCCGAATCCCGACCCGAGCGGACGTCATCGTCTACAGCTCCTCGCCCCGCTCGATCGCGGCGATCTGGTCGAGCCTCGATCGGTGCCGGCCGCCCTTGAAGGGGGTCGACAGCCAGACCGACAGGATCTCGCGGGCGATCGCCGGGGTGACCAGCTTGGTCCCGAGGACCAGAACGTTGGCGTCGTTGTGGCCCCGGGCGATCTCGGTGGCGAGCAGCGAGTGGCACGCGGCCGCCCGGATCCCCCGCAGCTTGTTGCAGGCGATCTGCTCACCCTGGCCGGTTCCGCCGACGATCACTCCGAAATCGGCGTCGCCGGACTGGACGAGGCGCCCCACGTCGACGCAAAGAGGCGGATAGTCCACCACTTCGTCGCCATCGGTGCCGCGATCGTCTACCTGGTGCCCACGCGCCACCAGCCATTCGACGAGCTCCGCCTTCAGCGCGACCCCGTTGTGGTCGGCGGCGATGGCCACGCGTCGCCTCTGTGTCATCGTCGTCGCCCCCGTGCCAGGTCGTCCGAGCGTCGAGTCCCTCTGGGGATCATGGCCCCGCCCACGGCAGGAGCGAGACGTGGACCACCCCGTCGTCCTCCCCGCCTCCCACGGCCCTGATCGCACGGTCGACCTCGCCCAGCCCGAAGGTGTGCGTCGTCAGCCTCTCCAGCGGGAAGCGGCGCGACGCGAGCTGGGCAAGCGCGAGCTCGCAGGCGCGGTAGCTGTGGCCACGGGCGCTCTTGATGGTGATGGCCTTCTCGGTCAAGGTCTTGATCGGGAAGTCCGGAAAGGCGGCCAACTCCCCTTGGACGACGAGGGTGCCTCCTCGGCGCCGCAACGCCGCGATCCCCAGCAGCACGGGTGCGGTGCCGGCGCCGGCGGTGCAGTCCAGGACCACGTCGACCCCGGTCCCACCCGTGATCTCGCGGATCCGCTCCAGCGGATCCTCCCGGTCGACGTCGACGACCTCGTCTGCGCCGAGCACCCGGGCGAGCTCGAGCCGTGCGGCGTCCCTCGCCGTCCCGGTGACGACCACGAGCGACGCGCCGGCTTGCCGGGCCGCCACCACCTGCGACAGCCCCTGCTGACCCGGTCCCTGGACGAGCACGCTCGAACCGCAACCCACGCCGCCGTCGAACAACGCCCATTCGATGCCGTTGGACAACGGGGTCACGATCCCTGCAAGCGCTGCTGTCACCTCGTCGGGCACTCTGTGCAGGACCGCGTTCCACGGCAGGTACAGGTAGCGCGCGAAGCCGCCCCAGAGGTGATAGGGGTTCTCTGCAGAGGTGTACCCGTACCGGCGTGCGTCCGCGTTGGTCCGCCAGTCGGTGGCCTCGCAGTGCCGGTACTCGCCCCGGTGGCACCATTCGCACCGCCGGCACGGCACGTAGTGCTCCACGAAGACCCGGTCGCCCTCGGAGAACCCCTGACGCTCGGCGAACACTCGGCCGACTCGCTCCAAGGTCCCCACGTTCTCGTGGCCCATGATGACCGGTGCCGTGAACGGCGGCGCGGCGTACATCTTGACGTCGGTGCCACAGATGCCCGCCACGTCGACGCGTAGCAAGGCTGCGTCCTCGGGGACGTCGGGCATCGGGAACTCCCGGAGCTCGGTCGTGCCCGGTGCGGTCCGCACGGCGGCCAGCACCTGTTCGCTCACTCGTCCCTCCGTCCCGCGGCGTCCCGCGCCTGCGCGCTGCCACGTTCCAGCCCTTTCGTAGAAAGGTATCCTAGTTAGTCATTGCTCCTGCGACCGCTCCGAAGAGGAGAGCCGCGTGGCCGACGACCCGAAGGTCCGACTGAAGACGGTGACCCGCACCCAGGGAGCGAACCGCGCCCTGAAGGACGGGTCCGTCCAGCCTCGGCGGGCGACCTTCGAATTCGAGGAAGTGCCGGTGCTCGTGCACGCCTTCCGGCGGATGGTTCGCCAGCTGGAGTTCGACGTGTGCGAGATGGCTCTCACCACCTACCTGTGCGCCAAGGCCTATGGCGTCCGGATGACGGCCCTTCCCGTGTTCCTCGTGAGGGGCTTCCACCACGGTGCCGTCGTGAGGCGTCCCGACGGACCGGTGCGCGAACCGGCCGACCTGGCGGGCACCCGAGTCGGCGTGAACCGGGGCTACACCGTGACGACCGGGGTGTGGGCTCGGGCGATCCTCGCAGAAGAGCACGGCGTCGACCTCGAGCGGATCACGTGGGTCGTCTCCGACGACGACCACGTCGAGGCTTACCGGCCTCCGGGCAACGTGGAGCGGATGGAACCCGGGCGAGCCCTCGACGAGCTGCTCGACGCCGGGGCGCTCTCCGCTGTGGTCGGCGTCACCGCACATCCGCCCGCCACCGAGTCCCTCGTCCCCGAGCCGGAAGAAGCCGGCTTCCGGGCGCTTGCGCAACGCGGCTTCTACCCCATCAACCACACGATCGTCGTACGTGACGAGCTGCTGGACGAAGACCCCGGGCTCGGCGCCGACCTATTCGAGGCGTTCGCCGAAGCAAAGCAGCGCTACGTGGAGCAGCTGCGCCGATCGCCCGAGCAAGGCGCGTCGGTGAACGGCACGTCTGAAGGCGATGGCAGGTCGGAAGGCGCCGCCGGGCAGGACTTCATGTACCGGCGGGTCATGGAGATCACCGGCGGTGACCCGCTCCCCTACGGGATCGAGCCCAACGCCGCGATGATCGAGAAATTGCTCGACCATGCGCTGCGCCAGCACATCCTCACGGAGCGGCCCAGCGTGGACGCGCTGTTCGCGCCGGCGACCAGGACCCTCGCCGGCTGAGCCCGACCCTGGAGGCTGGCGCCCGGGACACGAGCCTCCCCGGCACACGTCGGGGGCCACGTCGGGGGCCACGTCGGGGCTCAACGCCCGAGCGCGGCCGCGAGCTGCGACACCGCCGCCACGGCGTCCGAGAGCCTTGCCCCCGAGGCGGCGAGGCGACGGCAGTCGACGCTGGCACGCGGCCAGTTCACGCTGACGGCGCCTTCCAGTCGGCCGTCCTCGGCGGCGAAGAGCGCGGCCCAGCGAGGAGGTGTCCGTTCGGGATCCCCGAGCAGCTCGTGGGCCGCCGCGCGTTGGGGGCGCCCGACGATCTGGATCTTCCAGTCGTACTGGTCGCTCCAGACGTACTCCACCGGGCGATGGGGTCGAAGGCCGTCGGGATGCGCGATGTTGTGCGCGACGCAGCCGGCCTGCTCGACCGCGTTGGTCCAGTGCTCGACACGGGTCGTCTCGCCGTGCCCGAGGTGCAGCCAGCGCGCGACGTCCCCCGCGCACCACACGTCATCCACGCCGACAGCCCGGCAGAACTCGTCACAGACGACGCCGTCGTCGACGGTCAGGCCCGAGCCGGCGAGCCAGGCGTCGTTCGGGACCGCGCCGATCCCGACGAGCGCGGCGTCGGCACGAAGCACGCTGCCGTCGGTCAATCCGACCTCGATCCGTCCCTCCTCTCCTTCCACCCACGCCGCGCCCACCCCGAAGCGCGTCGTGACCCCGTGGCGGGCGTGCACGCCCTCGAGCAGCGGGGCGACGGCGTCCCCGACGACGCGCGCGGCCGGCGAGCGCAGCGGGTCCACGATCGTCACCTCACACCCGAGCGACGTCGCCGCCGCCGTCGCTTCCGCCCCGATGAACCCCGCGCCGATCACGACCACCGAGCGTCCCGCGCGAAGACTTGCGCGCAGTCGGTCGCTGTCCGCGCGCGTCCGGAGGACGTGGACGCCCGAGCGGGCAGCCCAAGGGGAAGGCCTCGCCTTCGCGCCAGTGGCGACGACGCACGCGCCGTAGTCGACGGACGATGTGTCCGACAGCTCGAGACGGCGGTGGGCCGTGTCGAGCGCTCTCGCCTCGACGCCCAGCCGCAGCTCGACGCCGATGGATGCCGCCTCCTCCCAGGAGAGCAGCTGGAGCTTTGCCTCGTCGTAGTGGCCGGTCAGGTACTGCTTGGACAGCGGAGGCTTGTCGTAAGGCAGCACCTGCTCGTCCCCGACCAGGACGATCCTCCCTGCGTACCCCTCTCGTCGCAAGGCCTGGGCGGCGCGAACCCCGGACACCGACGCGCCGACCACCACCACGCAAGCCGGCGGCTCGTTCACGCGGTCAGTGCGCAGGATGCTTTCCTCGCTCCAGGGAGTCGAGATACCCCTGCAGCAGCCTCCGGCCGTCTTCCTTGCTGAGCTGGACCGGATGCTGCTCGATCTGATGGAGCCGCATGGTGCGCACGAGACCGGTGTCCTGGATGGCGAGGTAGCGCGACGTGTCGGTCTCGTCCAGATTGAAGTGCTGGTGCCACGCCCACCGTGGCGGTGCGAACAGCGTTCCCTCCGACCATTCGACGACCTTCTCGGGCTCGCCTTCGTAGTTGATCACCGAGAAGCCCCGCCCCTTGACGACGTAGAGGTACGCCTCCGTCGTGTGTCGATGTCGTTTCGACGACCCCCCCGGCTTCAGCTCGGCGATGTGCGCCGAGAGCACCTCGAAGTCGGCCAGATCGAACCACTGGCCGCGATTGTTGCGCCAGGGCCGCTCGGGCAGCTCCATCTTGCGGAGGTCGTCCCCAGACGACAGCCCGGTGATGGGCGGATGCTCGCGGTTGAACGCGTCGCGTGCTTCCAGCTCGGACGACGACTTGGTGGACGGAGCCAAGACTCCTGGCGAGTAGTCCTTGCGCACTGGTTGCCTCCCGGGATCGCGGTCGAGGACTGATGGTAATACCGCAGGCACCAGCGATCAAGGTCAGCCGAGATCGACCGTACAGCTGCCGACGAGCCGGGAGCCGCACGCGCGGAACGGACCGGGTCACAAGGCGAGAGCGCGCCGGAGCTGCTCACCGAGCCCTCGGTGGCGCTCGGTCTCGCCGATCGCAGCACCCACGCCCAGGTAGCGCTCCACGACGATGGGGTTCTCGAGCAGCTCCTTTCCGGTGCCGGTCAAGGTGATCCGCCCCTGCTCGAGCAGGCACGCGCGGTCCGCGTTCGACAAGGCGAGCCAGCCGTTCTGCTCGACGAGCAGGACGCCGACGTCACGTCTGCGGAGCTCGACGATCACCTGGAAGATCGTCTCCACCACGAGCGGGGCGAGACCGAGGGAGGGCTCGTCGAGAAGCAGGTACTTCGGGCGCCCCATGAGCCCGCGGGCGATCGCGAGCATCTGCTGCTGGCCGCCCGACAACGATCCGGCGTAGTGACGCAACCGGCTCCGGAGCGCTGGGAACAGGCCGAGCATGTCCTCCACACGGGCGGCGACCTCGCCTGCGTCCTTGACCGCGTACGCACCGAGATGGAGGTTCTCCAGCACGGTGAGGTTGGCGAACACCTGACGTCCCTCCGGCACGTGCGCGATGCCTGCCCGCACCACCTCACGTTCCGAGCGGAACTGCAGGCGTCGCCCGTCCACCGAAAGCGAGCCCGCCGACCTGCGGATCAGCCCGGACATGGCGCGCAGCAGCGTCGACTTTCCCGCCCCGTTGGCACCGATGACGGCGACCAGGCTGGAGGGCTCGACGGACACGCTCACGCCGTGCAGCACGTCCGCCCCTTCGTAGCCTGCGCGGAGCCTCTCCACCTCGAGCATCACGACACTGCCTGCGAGCTGCCGAAGTACGCGTCGATCACCTGCGGGTCCGATTGGACGACCGCCGGCGGCCCGTCGGCGATGACGCGCCCTTGGTTCATGACCGTGACCGAGTCGGCCACTCCCATGACGAGCGCCATGTTGTGGTCGACCACCAAGAGGGTGAGCCCCGCCCTCCGTACGGCGAGGAGCATGGCACCAAGCTCCAGGGTCTCCGCGTCGTTCATGCCGGCACCCGGCTCGTCCAACAGCAGCAGGTCCGCCCCGGACATGAGCGCTCGCGCGAGGTCGAGGTACTTCTGCGCCGCCAGCGGCAGGATGTGCGCGGGCTTGTCGGCCACATCGGACAACCCCACGACCTCGAGGATCGCCCTTGCCCGATTCGCCATGCGCTTCTCCTCGCGAACCGTCTTCGGCAGCCACAGCCCCTGGGCCAGGTACCCCGAGCGACCGAACCGATGGCCGCCGACGAGCACGTTCTCCAGGACCGTCAACCCCGGGAACACGCGGGACGTCTGGAAGGTGCGAAAGAGCCCGCGTCGAGCAACTAGGTCCGGCCGCAACCTGCTGATGTCCTCCCCGTAGAGCTCGACGCGTCCCGCGTCCGCCCGGTAGAGATTGGTCACCAGGTTGAAGAGCGTCGACTTGCCCGCGCCGTTCGGCCCGATGAGCGCGGTGATGGAACCGGTGGGCACCTCCAGGCTGACGTCGTCGACCGCCAGGACGCCGCCGAAGGCCTTGCTCACGCCTTCGACCCGCAACGCCGGGGGCACTGCCGCCCCGTCTTGTCCTCGCGGGGACGGCCTGGTGCTCGCGCGGGGCTCGTCCTCGGGACGCTGCGGGGGCGTGGGGGCAGCGGGGGCGCCGTTGCCGCTCCGGCCGTTCGTGGCCACGGGAACGAGCGGGCGCGTCTCCCCCGCGACCGGTCCGCGCCCGTGCATGCCGCCCGATCCGTCTCTTCCTGCGGCTCGGTCGTCAGCCGGCGGGCGGGCCGCCGCCGCGGTCGGCGCAGCCCCCGGGGCCTGGTTCACCGCCGTCCTGGCGACCGACGCCACGACTGCCATCGCTCCCGCCGGGGACGCGACAGGCGCGCTCGCGGCCGGGACGGCCAACTGCAGCGCCGGCTCGGCACCCCGGGAGCCGCCGGCGCGCCCCCGGCCCCGGCGCAGCAACCCGGCGGCGCTGCGAAACGCGGTCAGCACGCCGCCGTAGAGCCCGGTCGGCAGGTAGCGGAGGAAGACCACGAGCAGTGCGCCATCCACCAGGGGCTGGTAGTTCTGCAGGCCCTGCAGGACCTGGGGAAAGAACGTGAGCAGCGCCGTGCCGATCAGCGGTCCGGCGAGGGTGCCGCTGCCGCCGACCACGAGCATGGTGATCAGCTCCAGCGACACGGACGACCCCACCATGCTCGGGGCCAAATAATGGAAGAAGCAGGCGTACAACGTGCCTGCGACCGACGCCATGACGGCACTGATCACGAAGACGACGACCTTGTTCCTCACGAGGTTCAGCCCCAGGCTGCGGCTTCCCACGTCGTCGCTGTGCATGGCCCACAGCATTCGGCCGCGGTTCGACCGGAGGATGTTGGCGGTCACGAGGAGCGCCACGCCCACGAGGATCCAGATGAGGAAGTAGAAGTGCGTGTTTGTGCCGAATGTGAACCCGTCCACGCTGAAACTGGGTATGCCGGAGAACCCGGAGGGTCCGCCGGTGAAGGAGAAGCCGTCGGCGAGCACCTGGACGAGGATCCCGAACGCGAGCGTCACGATCGCCAGGTACATGCCCCGCACCCGGCTGCCGGCAAGGCCCAGGACCATCGCGGCTGCCGCCGAGACGACGACGCCGGCCAGCAGGGCGAGGATGGGCGACCAGCCGTGCTGGACGATGAGCACGGACGACGTGTAGCCGCCGACCGCCATGAAGGCCGCCTGGCCCAGGCTCACCTGGCCGGCCACGCCCGTGAGCAACCCCAGCCCCACGATGGTGAGGCAGAAGATCCCGGTGATGTCGATCGCGCGCATGTCGCCGGACACGACCGTGAGGTACGGCAGCACGATCATCACCGCCACCACGGCAGCGATGCCGATGCGGCTGCTGCGCGTCGTCATCCGCTGGGGGATCACGATGCGGTCGCCCCGCGTCTCCGCCACGTCGGCCCTGGCGCCGCGGACCCTGCCGAGCAGCCCCTGGGGACGCCAGATCAGCATGAGGATGAGGAGCACGAGGCTGATCGCCGTTCCGAACAGGTTCGACACGTAACCGGCGACGAGCGCCTCCACGACCCCGAGGACGAGCCCGCCGGCCCCTGCTCCGAAGATGGTCCCCAAGCCCCCCAGGGTGACCGCGATCACACCGAAGTTCGTGTAGGAGGCCATCGACCCGAATGTGAGCGAGGTCATCGGGATGATGACGGCACCTGCCACCACCCCGAGCGCCGCGCTGACGCAGAAGGCCAGGAGAACGGTGCGGTCGGTGCTGATGCCCATGAGGCGCGTCGCCTGCCGGTTCTCCGCGGTCGCCCTGAAGGCGGTGCCGACCTTGGTCTTTTTCAAGAACAACCAGATGCCGATCACGCACACCACGGCGACGGCAGCTACCCAGATGTCCTGGGTGGCAATGAACACGCCGCCGACGCTGTAGGGCGTGGCGCCGCTGAACGGCGGCAACGTGTACGGTGTGCTGCCCCAGATGAGGAATGCCACCCCCTCGTAGGCCGTGAGCATGCCGCCCAGCAGCATGAGCAGGTTCGTGTGGGAGATGCGCGTCGTGGCAGGACGGATGATCAGCCACTCCACGGCGGCCATCGCCGCCGTCATGATCGCCAGCGACAGCACGAAGGCGACCACCATGGGGAGCTTGCCGTCGACCCGCAGGCTGTACATGACGAGCGCGCCCATCCCGACGAATGCCCCCTGCGCGAGGTTGAGCACCTTGCTGACGTGGAACACCAGCGAGAAGCCGATGGCTAGGAGGCCGTAGATCGCGCCGGTGATCAACCCACCGATGAGAATGTTCAGGAACTCGGCCATGGGGACATCCTTGCCTGGGCCTCAGCAGGGGATCGCGAGACGGCCCTCGCTTCTACCACATTGGCACATGGCAGAAGCGAGGGCCGGACGCCACGAACGTTACGACCAAATGTCTTTTTGGCTACTTCTCTCCCCTCCGTCGGGCGCTAGCTGGTCGGGACGCCGCCGGGGCCCGAATGCGGCACGAAGGAGGTGCCGTTGAAGGTCGTGATGTAGAGGTCCCGCAGGATCGTGCCCTTGTGGTTGGTCGGGCTGGTTGTGTAATAGCCGTAGATCCCGGCCACGTGGTGGAGGTGCTCCATGTAGTTCGTGATCTGCCTGGCGGTGGCGTGGATGCCGAGCTTCTTCAACGCCCCGACGAGGAGCAGGGCCGGTGTGTACGCCAGACCCCACGGGTCGCCCCCGTGCCCGCCTGCCGCGGCGACGACCTTGTCGAAGGTCTGGACGTCCGACCTCACCGGGCCGGGCGGGAGATCCTTCGGAGGGAGGTACAGCGGGCCGGTCGGGAAGTAGAGCGTCTTCGGCAGGACGCTCTTCAGCTTCGTCAGCAGGCCGTAGCTCGCGTCGCCGTCGGTGGTGACCGTCGGGATCGAGTCCATTCCGAGCGCCGACATCCCCTTGAGCACCGTGCCGAGCGGCGACCCGGTCACCCAGATGACCAGGGCCTGCGGGTGGCTCGCCTTGATCGCCGACAGCTGGGTGGTGACGCTGGGCGCTGTCGGTGTGAAGGTCTGGTGGTCGGTCACGGTGAAACCGGACAGCTTCTTTGTCTTGAGCGCCGCCTCGAACTCTGTGTAGCCGTTCGCGCCGCTGCTTGTGGTGCCGTTGATGATGGCCACTCTCCTCAGCCCCTTCGCCTTGAAGAAGGTGAGGTACGCCTGCGCGTCGAGTGACGTCGCGATGCCCGCGGAGAACACCGTGCTTGTGGGCTTGGGGTAGTCGCCCGGCGAGAGGTCGTAGATGAACGGCCCGGAGGACGTCGCCAGCGCGTCGACCGCCCTGTTCGTGGCCGTCACGCTGCCGTTGAGGAGGAACGGAACGTGCTCGCTCACCCATTTGCTGGCGAAGGAGACCGCGGTCGACGGTGTGGAGTCGTTGTCCTTGATTGTGACCGTCATCGGATGGCCGTCGATGCCGCCGGTGGAGTTCACCTCTTTCGCCAGGACCTGGAGGGCCTTCGCCTCTGTTGCCCCCAGCGCTGCCGCGAACCCCGTTTCGGAGAGGACCGCGTGGAACACCACCGGGCTCCCCGAGAGCGCCCTCGAGCTCGACACGGCCGAAGCCGTCGTCGCAGGCACGATCCCGGCGGCGGCCAGGGCTCCAGCGGCCGCCCCGGCACAGATCACCC
This sequence comes from Actinomycetes bacterium, assembly GCA_021801615.1. Taxonomy (GTDB): domain Bacteria; phylum Actinomycetota; class Acidimicrobiia; order Acidimicrobiales; family RAAP-2; genus JAJYVT01. The sequence continues at coordinate 6,140 of JAJYXS010000084.1, read as the reverse complement.
TGCGCAACCGGCGATTGCTCCACCTCAGTGTCATGGTTCTCCTCTTTCTGGTCTGGCTGGATCGGATCCAGCTGGGACATCCACGTGGGACGGCTCCAGGTCCCGCTGGGGCGCCGGACGGCGATGGGCAGCCGCGACGGACCCGGCGCGAAGGCCTGCACCCGGGGGGAGGCCAGGGGCGACCGGGTACGAACGCGGCGTACGTTCCGCAGCCCGTTGCACGCAATCGACGATCACGATCACTACAGCCCCCCCTGAGAAGCTCATCGCCGCCTGCGAACCCTCGGCGGTGAGTGGACGGTCACGCTGATTGTGGCAGTGACACAGTTTCTCAACACTCGGTCTCGCTGTCAAGGTCCTACCAAAGACAATTCGCGCGCAGAAGCAGGCGCTCGACGCGTGGACGGCAGAGCAGCTGGCGCTCACCCGACACGCCGGCTCCAGCCCGGAGCCCGAGGTCGCGGCCTGGGCCGTCTCGAGATCGCTCGATCCGGCTCCACGGTCGGCTCGCCCGGGCTGGGCCAGTCCAGTCGCCGTATCGCTCGGTCCGCGTCCACGGTCGGCTCGCCCGGGCCGGGCCAGTCGTGCCCTCGGACCGGGTCAGACGACGGCGGTCTCGAGCGTCTCTTTGGCGAACAGCTCGGCGGGCTCGTAGAGCCGGTCGCTCAGGTGCTGCTCGTGGAGGTACCGCAGGAACGTGCGCAGCACGTGCTCGTTCGGCGCGAGCCCGTACGGCCAGAAGTCCTCGCCCATCAGCGCCCGCACCCTCCTCGCCTCCTCGTAGCCCCACGGCAGCATGGTGGCCATCGCCGCCGTCTCCCCCAGCCGCGCCTCGGCCAGCCGCTTCGCCTCGACGAACGCGTCGAAGAGCGACCTCGCGAGCCACCGGTCCTGCTCGTAGACGTCCCGGCGCAGCGCGAGGAGGTGCATGATGGGGAAGACCCCCGTCTTCTGGAAGTACTCGCGCTCGGCAACAGGGCTGTCGGGCCAGAGCCGCCGCACGGCTGGGTGTCCTGCCGCGAAGGCCGACGGGAGCCGGGGGGTGTACAGGGCGTCGATCTCGCCGGCGACGAGCAGCTCGGAGAGCGTCCGGTCGTGGCCGATGGGCTCGATCTCGACGCCCGGAACGTCGACGGCGAGCTTCTCGACCCGGCCCGGCGACTCCAGGCCGCCCGTCCGGTAGGAGACGGACTCGACCGGCACGCCGTACAGCTCGGCCAGCATCCCGCGAATCCACACGACCGCCGTGAGCTGGTACTCGGGCACGCCGACCACGCGTCCGCGCAAGTCCGCCGGCTCGTTCACTCCAGAGCCTGCGTACACGTACACCCCGTTGTGCCGGAACGCCCGCGACGGGAACACCGGCACGCCCACGAACGGAGCTGTACGCGAGAGGCCGATCACATAGGAAGACAGCGAGAGCTCGGCTGCGTCGAACTCGCCGAAGCGGGCCATGCGGAAGAAGGTCTCCTCCACGGGCATCGAGAGGTACCGCAGCTCGACGCCTTGCGGCTGGACGCGGCCGTCGGCGAGCGCGGCGGTCCGGTCGTAGTCCCAGCAGGCGAGGGTGAGCGGCCGCCTCACGCCGGACACCTGCTCGGCCGTCGCGACAGCCTGGTCGCCGGCACCGTCGCCATCCGCGTCCCAGTATGCCAGGGGCAGCGTCACATCGGAGGCTCCGCGGGCACCAGCGGCACCGTGGCTGTGCCAGCGTGCGCTGCTCGCGCTACGCCAGATTGAGCTGCTCGCGGTACGCCAGAATGAGCAGCGGGGCGTGGACGCGTCCCCCGAAGGAGACGGGAGGGCGGCATGGACGGCGACAGCGCGGTGCAAGGCGAGGAGCGAGGGATCGTCTCGCCGGGCTTCGAACGGGCGCTGGACGGCCTGCGAGCGACCGGGGCCAGCACCTCGATGCGCGCGCTCGTCCGGGTCCTGGCCAAGCACGGTGCAGAAGAGGGCAGGATCCTCGCCGAGTACGAGCGCGTCTCGGCCTCGGCCAGCGATCCCGCCGTCCGGTACCTGACCAATCTCATCCTGGAGGACGAGCGCAAGCATCACCGCATGCTCGTCGACATCGCGACAGCCATGGCTTGGGACACGCTGGGCGAGCTCGAGACCTCGATCCCTCCGCTCGGCTGGGACCTCGACGAGGAGCTGGTCGCGGCGATCCGAACGTTGAGAGAGTACGAAGAAAAGGACCGCCACGAGCTCCAGACGCTCAGGAAGCAGCTACGACCCTTCGAGGACGCGACGCTGTGGGGCCTGATCGTACAGGTGATGCTGCTCGACACCGAAAAGCATGCGACGATCCTCGGGTTCCTCGAGCGCCACGCCCGACGCGATCGAACGTCCAAGTGAGCCCCTTGGCGATCTGCACGTCGAAGGACGACCGGTGGCGCCCCAGCAGCCCGGCACGGGGCGAGCGGTACGATTGCCGCCGATGAGCGCACCCGCTGTCGACGACCCACCGGTGGCGCGTGCCCCCACGTACCCGATCGAATCGGTCGACAACGTCCTTCGGCTCCTCATCCTCCTGACCGAGCGCAAGCAAGTACGCGTGTCGGAGGCGGCCTCCGAGCTCGGCACCGCCGTCTCCACCGCCCACCGGCTGCTCGCCATGCTCGTCCACCGCGGCTTCGCCGAGCAGGACCCGGAGAGCAGGATCTATCGCGTCGGGCCGGTCCTCCTGCGGACCGGCTTGCGCGCCGCCCGCGACCTCGACGTGCGCACGCTCGTGCAGCCGTTCCTCGAGCAGCTGCGCGAGCAGACCGCAGAGACGGTGCACGCCGCGGTGCTCCAAGGTGACCAGGTCCTGTTCGTCGCGTGCGCCGAGAGCCCGAATGCCCTGCGTGTCGCCTCGCGCGTCGGCAGTCTCATGTGGGCGCACTGCACGTCGATCGGCAAGGCGTGGCTCGCCTGTGAGAGCGACGAATTCCTTCGCCGGCTGTACCCGTCCCCGAGGCTTCCGGCGCTGACGGACAGGTCGATCACGTCGCGCGCTGCACTCCTCCAAGAGATCGAAGCCGCGCGCCGCGAGGGCTTCGCTCGGAACGACAACGAGAGCGAGATCGGCATCGGGTCGGTGAGCGCGGCCGCCTGCCAGCGCGACGGGCGGCCAGTCGTCTCGATCAGCGTGTCGGTCCCCTTGGCTCGCATGCCGGACCGCAGATGGGACGAGCTCGTCGCACCGCTGCTCGAGACGAAGCGCACCGTCGAAGCGGCCCTGCCCTGATCTCCGGCGAGAACCCCGCGCCGGCGTGCCCTGCGGCCCGTCCAGTTGCCGAGGAGCCGGCGTCGGCGACCCCTCTTCGTCCTTCTCGTCCTTCTTCCCGGCACGCTGGCTTCTTGGCACGCTGGCTTCTTGACACGCTGGCTTCTTGACACGCTGGCTTCTTGACACGCTGGGAGCGGCTCCCTAGGGTACGTAGGGAAGAAACGGTTTCTGTCGCACCTTGGCGCGGTGGCGTACGCGAGTCCCGGGCCGTTCGGGCCTCCAGGTGCGGGACGAGGAGGCAGATGGCTGCGCACCCAGGCGAGCCGGTGACCACGCCGCATGGCTGAGACCACGTACTGGATCTCCGAGCACGACGTGGTGTCGGTGCTCGACCTCGCCGTGGCGCTCGAGGAGCTGCGCGCCGGGTTCGCCCACGAGGGGAACGAACTGGCAGTCGAGCTCGAGAAGACGATGCTCGGCTACGGGGACCACGCCACGCTCCACGCGCTCGGTGCGGCCTTCACCGGGCTCGAGCTCGCAGGGACCAAGGTCTGGACCCACACCCCAAGAGGGGCGGACCCGCTGCTCTGCCTGTTCGACACGCGCTCCGGCGCCCTCGTCGCCTGCATCGAGGCCTTCGCGCTCGGCCAGCTGCGGACCTCGGGGACCGCGGCGCTCGCCACCGACGTGCTGGCTCCGAAGAACGCCTCGGTCCTCGCGGTCATCGGCACCGGCAAGCAGGCACTCCCCCAGGTGGCCGCCGTCGCCCAGGTGCGCCCGCTCGCCGAGGTGCGCGCGTACAGCCGTTCCCCGGAGCGGCGCGAGGCCTTCGCCGCGAAGGTGACCGACGCGTTGGGCGTGCGCTGCCACGCGGCCGGGTCTGCAAAAGAGGCGGTCGAGGGAGCCGACGTGGTCACGCTCGTGACGAGAGCGACCGAGCCGGTGCTCCTCGACGCGATGGTCACGCCCGGCATGCACTTGAACGCCGTGGGTGCGATCGACCTCGAGCGCCGGGAGTTCGAGCCGGCGATCCTGGCGCGCTGCTCGGCGATCGTGACCGACAGCCTCTCCCAGGCGAAGCGGCTGTCGAGCGAGCTCCGGGAGTTCTTCGGCACCCAGGCCAGCACTGGTGGTGGAGTCGCCGGGAGCGCAGAGGGCGCCGGGAGCGCACACGTCGGCGGATGGAGTGGCGTCCGCACCCTGGGCGCCGTCGTCGCCGCCGGCACCCCTGCTCGCGAGCCGGGCGATGTCACGCTGTTCAAGGGCATGGGATCGGGGATCGAAGACGTCGCGCTGGGCGCGGCGGTACTGCGGCGGCTCGGGATCGGCCCGGGCGCCGAGCAGCAGCAGGTGCGCGCTCCGTCCGGCACCCTGCCGGGCTCGGTGGTCGCGCTCGGACGCCGGGGGCGCGCGGAGGTGGCGCTCGGGGGACGCACGGACGCACCGGCTCTTCGGTGAGCAGGCGATGACGAGGAAGGAAGGGACGAGACGATGACGGACCAATTGAGCGACCAGCTGGGGGACCAACTGAGCGACCAGCTGAGTGACCAGCTGGGGGACGGCGAGCGGCAAGCGGATGCTGGCAGTGCCGCTCGGGACGACGAGCGGCCCGAACCGATCCATGCACGCTTCGTGGACCGGGTGGATGCAAGCTACCCGCCGGTCGAAGAGGTGATGTGGCCGCCGGTCGTCATCCGGGCGGCCGAGATAAAGGCGCAGGTAGAGCGGCTCGCCTCGCTGCCGCGACCCGCAGACGGCCGCCGCAGCGCCTGGATCGTCCACCCCCTGGCCGAAGAGCCCGGGCTCGGGCTCGCCCCAGGCATCCGGGTGACCCTCGAGGTCCTCCTTCCCGGGGAGCGCACGGCGCCGATCCGGCACAACTCGTCGCAGGTCTGCTTTTGCATCGCGGGATCGGGGTTCGCCGTCGTCGGCGGCGAGAAGATCGCCTTCGACCAGTACGACGTGTGGCACACGCCGGCCCTCACGACCTATTTCCACGAGAACGACAGCTCGGAGCGCCAGGTCAGGCTGACCTACTCCAACGCGCCACTGCTCGAGAAGATCCGCGTCCACTTCGTCGACGAGCACCCGCCAGAGGAGCCGGCCGTCCGCCCCGAGGGATCCGACGAGATCGACGAGCACCCGGTCGCCCACGTCTTCCCGCTCGGCGAGCGCGGCGCGATGCTCATGTCCTACGAGCGCCTCATCAACCCAGAGGTCGTCGAGCAGCACCCCCTCCACTGGCCGTGGCGGGAGGTGAAGAAGGAGCTCGACCAGCTGAGCGCCCTCGGTCCCTCCTATCGCGGGCGCAGGCTCTACCTGCTCTACAACCCGGCGACCGGCCGGACGAACGGCACGAGCAACAACTTCTTCGCCACGATCACCCTGCGCCCGCCGGGGATCGTCGATCGCCCCCATCGCCATGCGTCGGCCGCCATCAATTACTTCTTCTCCGGGAGCGGCTGGAGCAGGGTGGGCGGGAAGCGCTACGAGTGGTCGGCGGGCGACCTCATGCTCACCGCGCCCGGCTGGATGATCCACCACCACGCGTCCAACGACCAGCCCGTGTACGAGCTCACGATCCAGGACAGCCCCCTGCACATCGCGATGGACTCGCTCATGTGGCAAGAGGACCTGAAGAGGCCGTACCGGTTGCTCGGCTCCCAGCGCGGCTTCGCGACCAACCGCGACAGCGCGCTGTGAGGCGCCTGGGATGAACCAGCTTTCCCCGACCGCGCTGGTCGGCTCGTACACGCCGGTCGTGACCCCCTTCAGCGGGGGCCGGGTCGACCTGGAGGCCTTCGAGGCGCTGATCGATCGCCAGGCGACCAACGGCTCGCAGGGCGTCGTGGTCACCGGCACCAGTGGGGAACCGAGCGTGCTCACGGTCGCCGAGCGCCTGGAGCTCGTCCGGGCGGCGGTGCGT
>JAJYXS010000219.1 GCA_021801615.1 Actinomycetes bacterium | reverse complement strand
AGACGGGCACGGCTACTGGCTCGTGGGGAAAGACGGCGGGGTCTTCAGCTTCGGCGACGCCGGCTTCTACGGCTCGCTCCCAGGGATGGGCGCCCACGTCTCTGACGTCGTGGGCATCCTGGCCACTCCCGACGGGCACGGCTATTGGCTCGTGGGCAAGGACGGCGGGGTGTTCAGCTTCGGCGACGCCCGGTTCTTCGGCTCGATGGGCGGGGCGCACCTGGCCGCCCCGGTCGTCGGAGGCGCGGCCGTGGGGGTGACGGGGACGGCGTGAGCCGCCGCGCCGACGTGCGCGCCGCCCGCTCGGGCCACCCAGGTGCCCGCGTCAGATGGACGGCGGGAGGATCACGAGGCAGCCGTTGTGGCCGCCGAAGCCGAAGGAGTTGGACAGCACCGGACCGGGCGTCCAGCTGCGCGCCTCGCCGCGCACGACGTCGAGGTGGATCTCGGGGTCGAGCTCTTCGCAGCCGTAGGTGGGCGGGATCAGCCCGTGGGTGATCGCGAGCACCGAGGCGACGGCCTCGATGGCGCCGGCCGCGCCCAGGCCGTGACCGGTCACCCCCTTGGTGGAGGTGACGGGCGGGCCGGGCTCGCCGAAGACCTTGTTGATCGCGCGCGCCTCGGCGAGGTCGTTGAGCGGGGTTGAGGTGCCATGCGCGTTGATGTGGGCGATGTCGGCAGCGCCGAGCTGCGCGTCGAAGAGCGCCTGCTCCATGCAGGCGACCGCGCCTTCGCCGTCGGGGGCGGGCGCGGTGATGTGGTAGGCGTCGGCGGTCGATCCCGAGCCTGCGATCTCCGCGTAGATGCGCGCGCCGCGCGCGACGGCGTGGTCCCACGCCTCGAGCACGAGCGAGGCCGCGCCCTCCGACATGACGAAGCCGTCGCGCCGCACGTCGAAGGGACGTGAGACGCCGCTCGTGGACAGGGCGGTCATGTTGGTGAAGGCGGCGATCGCGACCGGGTGCATCGAGGCTTCGGCACCGCCGCCGACGACTGCGTCGCACCGCCCGGTCGCCACCAGCCGCGCGGCGTTCGCGACCGCGTGGGTGCCCGCGGCGCACGCCGTCACGACGGTCTCGGAGGGTCCGTGCCAGCCGTTGCGCATGGAGACGTGGGCCGCGCCGGCGTTGGCCATCATCATCGGGACGAGGAAGGGCGAGACCCGGCGGGCGCCGCGTTCGTTGTAGACGGTGACCTGGGTGGCGAGCGTCTCGAACCCGCCAACCCCCGTCGCGAGGAGCACGCCCGCGCGCGCGGGGTCCACGCCGAGCTCGCCGGCGTCCGCGAGCGCCATGTCGGCGGACGCCACGCTGTACGCGGCGAACGGGTCGACGCGGCGCGCCTCTTTCGCGTCGAAATAGCGCGTCACGTCGAAGTCGCGGACCCGTCTCGGTCCCGAGATCGAGGGGTGGACGAGCCCCTCCCAGAGCGCGTCGACGCCGACCCCGCAGCAGGTCACCGCCCCGATCCCGGTGACCGCCACGCGCCGGCCCGGGACCGGCCCGTCGGGCCCGACCCCGAGCAGCATCAGAGCTTGGAGCTGATCAGCTCGAACGCCTGGCCAGCGGTCTCGATGTCCTCGAGCTCGCTCTCGTCCACGGTGATGTCGAACGCCTCTTCGAGCGCCATCACCAGCTCGACCAGGTCGAGGCTGTCGGCATCCAGGTCCTCTGCGAACCGCGCGTCCATCGTGACCTTCTCCGCAGGCACTTGAAGCACCTCGACGGCGCACTCACGGAATTTCTCGAACGCTGCCTCGTTGTCCACTTGCTCTCCTTGTCGGGCCGTGTCCCGCGGGCATCTTCCTCCGGCCCCTCGCCGGCGGCCCGAAGCCTATCCGCGCGGTCGGCCTCACAGACCCATTCCGAGCCCGCCGTCGACGGGCAGCACCACGCCGCTGATGTACGCGGCCGCGTCCGAGGCGAGGAAGCCGACGGCGGCCGCCACGTCCTCGGGGCTGCCGGCGCGCCCCAGGGGGACCATGCCGACCAGCTCTGCGACCCGAGCCTCGCCGAGGGCCCCGGTCATGTCGGTCTCGACGACCCCCGGGGCCACGACGTTGACGGTGATCTGGCGGCTCGCGACCTCCCGGGCGAGCGCCCGCGCCATGCCGACGAGGCCGGCCTTGGACGCCGCGTAGTTCGCCTGGCCCGGCAGGCCCACGAACGCGCCGACCGAGGAGACGAAGACGATGCGTCCGCGGTGGAGCCGGAGCATCTTGGAGACCGCCCGCTTGGCCACCCGGAAGGCGCCGGTCAGGTTGGTCTCGATGACGTCGTGCCACGCGTCCTCACCCATCCGCACCACCAGCATGTCCTTGGTGATGCCGGCGTTCGCCACGAGCACCTCGACAGGGCCCCACCGCTCCTCGACCGCGCCAAATGCCGCTTCCACCTCGACCGGGTCGGTCACGTCGCAGGTGATCGGGAGGAACCGCTCCTCGGGCACGCCGGCGGGAGGTCGGAGGGCGTCGGCGGGGCCGCGGGTGGTCGCGGCCACGCGGTCGCCGTGGCGGGCGAACCAGGCGGCGCACGCCGCCCCGATGCCCCTCGAGCCGCCGGTCACGAGGACGACGCGCCCGGCGGCCGAGCCCGGGCCCGCGGGGGCCGCCGGCCCGGCGGCGGTCACCCGCGCTCCGCGCCCACGCGCAGCCAGACGAGCGGCTGGCCCTCCTGGACGCGCTCGCCGGCGACCGAGAGCCATCGCACGACCTCGCCCTCGAAGGGCGTTCGGACCTCGGTCACGCCCACCCGGCCGACGAGGTCGCCGGTCCGCACGTGCGAGGGGTCCGTCTCGTGCCCGGCGGCCGCGTGCCCAGCGGTCCCGGGCAAAAGCCCGGTCCCCGGGGCGGCGAGCGACGCCTCTGGCATGAAGATCCCCGCGCAGGGGCTCACCACGACGCGCTCGGACATGTAGAGGTGCTCGCCCTGGTGCGCGTGCGCGTCGTGGTGCCAGACGTCTGCCGCCGCGTGGGGGCCCGCGACCGCGTCGAGCAGCGCGTCGAGATCGTCGGGCTTCGCGACGGACAACGCCTGCGCCTCGGGCGCCGCCCGGCGCGCGAGCCCGGTCAGGACGGCGCCGGGCCCCACCTCCACGAAGGTGGTCGTGCCCAGGCCCGAGAGCGTCTCGATCGTCTGGCGCCAGCGCACGGGTCCGCACAGCTGCGCGGAGAGGAGACCCGGCCACTCCGAGGGGTCGGAGTGGACGCGGGCGTCGACGTTCGCCACGACGGGCACCTCGGGCGTGGAGAACGCCACGTCGCCGAGCGCCTTTCGCAGCGCGGGCCGCGCTGCGGCCATGAGCGGGGTGTGGAACGCGCCGGAGACCGCCAGGGGCAGCACCTTGCGCGCGCCGAGCTCCCGGGCGATCTCCGACGCGGCGGCGACCGCGTCGGAGGTGCCCGCGATCACCACCTGGCCGGGCGCGTTGTAGTTGGCGACCCAGACCTCGCCCTCGGCGCGGTGGCACGCGGCCTCGGCGTCGTCGTCGCCGATCCCGATCAGCGCGGCCATCGTGCCGGGTGCGTCCTCGCCCGCGTGGGCCATCGCGTCACCGCGTGCGACGACCAGCGCCGCGGCCTCGCCGAAAGGCATCGCGCCGGCCGCGACCAGCGCGCTGTACTCGCCGAGCGAGTGGCCCGCGCAGGCGGCGGGGGAGAGGCCCACGCGCTCGACCGCGTCGAGCACGGTCAGGGACTGGACGAAGGTGGCCAGCTGCGCATTGGCGGTCTGGGTCAGCTCCTCCATCGGCGCGTCGAGGAGGAGCCGCTCGACGTCGCGGCCGACCGCCGCAGACGCCTCGGCGACCACCTCCCAGGACGGGTGGTCGACCCAGGGCCGGCCCATGCCCGAGCGCTGCGAACCCTGTCCCGGGAAGGTGAAGGCCAACACGTGCCCCAGTGTGGCACGGCGCGCAATACCGTTGTCGCGTGCGTGCCGCCGCCGTCCAGCTCGCCACGACGCTCGACCCCGGGGAGAACCGCCGGCTCGTCTCGGACCGGCTCTCGGCCGCCGCCGGCGGGGGCGCCGAGCTCGTGGTCTTCCCCGAGGCGACCATGGCGGGGTTCGGGGACGCATCCTTCGACCTCTCTTCGGTCGCCGAGCCGCTCGACGGAGCCTTCGTGTCGGCGCTGGCGGAGGGCGCCCGCCGCTACGGGGTGACCGTGGTTGCGGGGATGTTTGAGCAGCTCGGGAGGGATACCGGGAGGGGCGGCGGCGAGGGTGTGGGGGAAGGGGGCGCCGGCGTGGCGGGCGTGGCGGCGGTCTTGGGGGAGCGGGGCGCCGGCCGCGTCTACAACACGACGGTGGTCGTGGGGCCGGCGGGCCTCCTCGGCAGCTATCGCAAGCTCCACCTCTTCGACGCACTGGGCGCCCGGGAGTCCGACCGCGTGGCAGCCGGGGACCCGGCCACGGGGGTCCTCACCGTGGCTCTCGGCGAGGGGCTGGTGCTCGGGATCATGACCTGCTACGACCTCCGGTTCCCCGAGATCGCGCGGGCGCTCGTCGATCGCGGGGCCACGGTCCTCGCGCTGCCCGCCCACTGGTACAACGGGCCGGGGAAGTCAGAGGTCTGGGAGACGCTCGTCCGGGCACGCGCGATCGAGAGCACGGCCTACGTCGTCGCCGCGGGCAAGCCCGAGCCCGAGGCGGTCGGCCGCTCGATGGTCGTCGACCCCTTGGGGCAGGTCCTGAGCGAGCTGAGCGGAGCCGAGGAGGGGATCGCGTGTGCCGACGTCTCGGCGGCACGTGTCTCGGCGGTCCGCACGATGCTGCCGGTCCTCGAGCACCGGCGATTCGGCGTCGTGGCGCGCTGAGCGCACCGAGCCGGAGGGCATGCGCCGCGCTTGCACACGTTCACCCCAGCCTCACGTTCGTGACCGACGCGCATCCCGAGCTGCACCGAGGTGGCCGTCACCGTCCACCCAGCGCCAACCTGAACCACCCAGCGCGAACGCCTGAACCACCCAGCGCGAACGCCTGAACCACCCAGCGCGAACGCCTGAACCACCCAGCGCCACGAGGTCACCGCGTCGTCACCGCCGACGCGGGCCTCTGCGTTCCCGCGGAGACGTCCTCCCCCTCTGCCTGCCCTTTCCGGGGATGGCACACCGCTCCTTGGCCACGGCCGCGTTCCCGCGGAAACGTCCTCCCGGCTCCCGGGGTGGCGCACCGCTTCTTGGCCATGGCCGCGTTCCCGCGGAAACTTCCCCGGGGCGCCGCCAGCACGGCCCACCGCCGTTCCCGCCGGCGCCCCCGCGTTCCCGCGGAAACGTCCTCCCGGCTCCCGGGGTGGCGCACCGCTTCTTGGCCATGGCCGCGTTCCCGCGGAAACGTCGTCTCGGATCCGCCAGCAAGGCCCAGCGCCTTCCCCGGCGGCGTTCCCGCGTTCCCGCGTTCCCGCGGAAACGTCCTCCCGGCTCCGGGGGGTGACGCACGGATCGAAGTCGGTCACTGGCCCATGGTCCATCCGGCTCGAGGTGGGTCCGACCGGCTTCAGTTGGGTCCGACCGGCTTCAGTTGGGTCCGACCGGGTCGAACCCGGGCGGGCCGCTCCGTCAGCGCAACCCCGGCTCGTCACCCCTGCGTGAAGACGACGCCAGCCCGAAACGTGATGTGGGTCCCCACCGATGTGGTCCCCGCCGAAAGGTGGAGGCCTCGAGCGTGAGCGGCGCAGAGCGTGCCCGGAGCGGGATTCGAACCCGCACGCCCTTTCGGACAATGCGTTTTGAGCGCATCGCGTATGCCATTTCGCCATCCGGGCCCATGTGGCGGACCGAGCCTCCGCGCGCTGGTGGCGCTCGGCGGGAGCCGGGAGCCGGTGCAGGTGCCGAGGTGCCGAGTGCGGTCGGTGAGGCGATCGCCGCCTCCACGGACTCTACACCGGGCGACACGAGCCCCCCTGGCTGGGTGCGCGGAACGCTGGGCGGCGCGCTGTCTGAGGGGCGGCTCTTTGGGACTGTCGTCGAAGCCGAGTAGAAGTGGGGCGTGGCAGCGCTCGCGCTCCGGCTCGTCGAGCTGTACCGCGCGGATCTCAGGCTGCGCTCGCCGGTGGTGACGGCCGCGGGCGTCCACGACCTCCGCCCGGTCGCCTTCGTCCGGGTCGTGACCGACACGGGAGAGGGGTGGGGAGAGTGCGCGGCGCTCGCCGGGGGCACCTCCGTGGACCCGCCGTTCGCGTCGGTGCTCAGCGCGCTCGAGGACGCGGGGGCAGCGCGGCTGATCGCAGCGGCGAGCGCGAGAGAGGGCGCGCTGCCCGCCGCGTCGCAGGTGGCCGCGCTCTTCGGGTCGAGCCCGGTCGCCCACGTCGTCGCGGCCACGATCGAGATGGCCGTGCTCGACGCGGAGCTGCGGTCGTCCGAGGTGCCGCTGTGGGAGCGCCTGGGGGTGGACGGCGCCGTCGCGCGCGCCGGTGTCAGGGTGGGCCATCTCGTGGGGATCCCCGGCGACCGGCGAGCCGAAACGCTCGTTGAGCGCGTCGGGGTCCTCGTGCGCGCCGGCGCGACCGCACGCGTGAGGGTCAAGATCGAGCCGGGGTGGGACGTCGAGCCGCTCCGCGCGTTGCGCACGGCCTTCCCAGAGCTCGCGCTCCAGGCCGACGCGAACGGGAGCTACCGGCTCGACGCTCCCGGCCCCGACGACGCGACGCGGCTCTCGGCGCTCGACGGGCTCTCGCTCGACTGCGTGGAGCAGCCGCTCCAGCCCGGCGACCTCGCCGCGCTCGCGCAGCTCGCCGCGCGCCTCGAGACGCCGCTCGCGCTCGACGAGTCGCTGTCCTCGCTCCGCCGGGTGCGAGACGCGCTCCGCTACGGCGCCTGCGACGTGGCGTGCCTCAAGCCGGCGCGGCTCGGGGGCCTGCTGCGGGCGCGCGCGGCGGTGGCTGCGTGCAGGGAGGCCGGGGTCGGCGCCTTCGTCGGGGGCTTCTTCGAGACCGGCTTCGCCCGGTCGGCCGACGCCGCGCTGGCCGGCCTCCCGGGGTTCACGCTCGCGGGCGACCTCTCGGACCCCGGCGAGTACCTCGAAGGTCCCGTGGGCGCGTCCAGCGGCGCCTACCCGGGCCTCGAGGGCGCGGTCGTCCGGCCTTACGGGGGGCCGGGGGTGGCACCCGCGCCCACGCCGGCGGTGGCCGGGGTGCCTGTGCGCAGGTGGCTGGCCGGGCCAGGAGGCTGAGGGGGCAGCGGACACGTACAATCGGACACCCATGCAGCGGTTCCTGGTCGAGCGGCGCCTGCGCGACGTCCACGTCCGGCTGGTCCGCGCCCGGGAGGAGCTCGCGGTCCTCGACGAGCAGCTCGCCGCCGTCTCGGAGGAAGCCGACGAGGCGCGGCTGCGCTCCCTCGTCTCGGAGACCCCGCTCGCCGCGCACGAGTACACCGAGGTCCAGCGGCACGTCGACGCCATGATGCGGGCCAGGGCGGCGCTGTCGGCGACCGTCGAGGGGCTCGAGCGCCGCCGAGACGAGCTCCTGATGAACGTTGGCAATGGCTCCTGACACGCCTCGGAAGGTGGACGCATGAGCGCAGATCCCCAGATGACCCCCGCGCCGCTGAGCGCGACGGGCGCGCCGACGCGGGTCGTGATCGCCGAGGACGAGGCCATCATCCGGCTCGACCTGAAAGAGATCCTCCAGTCGGCCGGCTACGACGTGGTGGGGGAGACCGCGCGAGGCGACGAGGCGGTGGAGCTCGTGGACCGCTTCGAGCCGGACCTGGTCATCCTCGACGTGAAGATGCCCGGGATGGACGGGGTCCGCGCGGCGCGCGAGATCGGCGCGCGCCACCGTGCGGCGGTGGTGGTGCTCACCGCCTTCAGCCAGCGCGACCTCATCGAGGACGCCCGCGACGCCGGTGTGGCGGCCTACCTCGTGAAGCCCTTCCGCCGTGAGGAGCTCTTGCCGGCGGTCGCCGACGTGCTCGCCCGATGCCGGGAGGAGTGGGCGATCGACGAGGAGGTCGCCCGCGAGGGCCGCGCGGGGACGTCGTCGGGGGACGCCGCCGAAGACAAGATCGCGACGCGTCGGGTCGTGGAGGACGCCAAGGCCGTCCTCATGGACCAGCACGGCATGAGCGAGCCGGACGCGTTCGCCTTCGTCCAGCGGACCGCCATGCAGACGCGTACGCGCATGCGCGACGTGGCGCGACGCGTCGTGGAAGGGGAGCTCGGACCCTCGTGACCCCGCGGGCGGAGGGCGCGGGCGGCCCGCTGTTCCTGCTCGACGCCATGTCGCTCGCCTACCGGGCGTTCTTCGCGCTGCCGCCCGATCTTGCGACCGCGTCGGGCACCGTCACCAACGCGCTGCACGGCTTCGTCGGGATGCTCGTCAACGTCGTGCGCGACCATCGGCCAAGCGCGCTGGCGGTCGCCTTCGACCTGCCGGGTGAGACCTTCCGCCACGCCCTCGTGAGCGACTACAAGGGCGGTCGGGCCGAGACGCCGGACACCCTCCTGCCGCAATTCGACATGATCCGCGAGGTGCTGGCCGCGCTCGGCGTGCCCGAGGTGGGCGCGCCGGGCTACGAAGCCGACGACGTCCTCGCGACGCTCGCCACCGAGGCGCGCGACCGAGGGTGCGACGTCGTGGTGGTCACCGGGGACCGGGACTGCTTCCAGCTCGTGGAGGACCCGCACGTGAGGGTGCTCTACAACAAGCGCGGCGTGAGCGAGTACGACCTCTACGACGAAGCGGGGATCGTCGCGCGCACGGGCGTGCCTCCCCGGGAGTACCCGGTGCTCGCGGCGCTGCGCGGCGACCCGTCCGACAACCTGCCCGGGGTGCCGGGCGTCGGCGAGAAGACCGCGGCGAAGCTCGTGCTCGCCTACCGGGACCTCGACGGCATCTTCTCGCACCTCGACGAGCTCTCGCCCAAGCTCCGGGAGAACCTCGCCGCTCACGAGGCACAGGTCCGCGCCAACGCCGCCGCGACCCCGCTCGTCCGCGATGTCCCGCTGGACGTGGCGGTGGACCAGCTCGATCTCGGGGGCTGGGACCTCGCGACCGTGAAAGAGGTCTTCGAGCGTTACGAGCTGCGCACGGTGTGGCGACGGCTGGTGCCGCTCCTCGCCGAGGGACGCTTCGGGTCCCCCCGGGAGGGCTCCGCACTGCCGACGACAGCCACGGAGGGCGGACCATTGCCGGGCGACGGCTCGTCGGGCACCGCCGCGGCGGGGCTTCTGGCGGGTGCCGTCGCCTCTGGCGGTGCCGCACCCGGCGGTGCCGCAGTGCTGGCCGGCGCTGGCGTGCAGGTCGAGGTGGCGGCCGCCGTCGAGCCGGTCGTGCCCGACGACGCGCCCGGCGCCATCGCTGCGCTCGAGGCGCTCGCCTCGGTCGTCGCCGGGCGTGACGGAACGGCGAGCGTCGCAGGGACAGGCGGGGTCCTGCCCCTCGCCGTCGTCGGCCGTTGGGAAGCGCTCCCCGGCCGCTCGCCGCTGCGGGGCGTGGTGCTCGTCGACCCCGCCCTGCCGGGGGCAGGGGCATGGGTCGCCGGGCCCCTCCTCGAGGACCGGGGCGTGGCCCGAGCGCTCAGTGCGCTCCTCGCCGGCGCGCCGGTCGCCGGCCACGGCGTGAAGGAGCTGCTGCGCTCGCTCCTCCCGCTCGGGATCGACTGCACTGGCCTGTTCATGGACACCGAGGTCGCCGCCTACCTGCTCGATCCCTCGACCGGCGACTACGGGATCGACGCGGTGGTCCGTGGCCGGTCGCGGATGCAGAGCGGCGGGGCGGGAGCAGGGCCGAGGCAGCTCTCGCTCGAGGTCCGGGCGCCGCCCCCAGACGCCGCGGCCCCAGAGGCCGCGGCCCCAGAGGCCGCGGCCCCAGGCACCGGAGCCCCAGATGCAGGGGCCGCCGACATCGCGGCCGCCGCACAGGACGCGCTCTCGATCGCCGCGACGGTGCCCCTTCTCCTGGCGCGCCTCGACGCCGAGGGGCTGCGGACCCTCCACGACGAGGTCGAGCGGCCGCTCGTGCGGGTGCTCGCGCGCATGGAGGTCGCGGGGATCCGCGTGGACGTCGACGAGCTGCGGCGGCTGACCGGCGACCTCGCGTCCGAGTGCAAGACCCTCGTCGACCAGATCCAGCGCCTCGCCGGCCACGAATTCAACGTCAACTCCACGCCGCAGCTGCGCACGGTCCTCTACACAGAGCTCAAGCTCGCGCCGGGGCGTAAGACGAAGACCGGCTACTCGACCGACGCCGCGACGCTCGAGGGGCTCCGCGACGCGCACCCGCTCGTCGATCTCCTCCTGCGCTACCGCGAGCTCGAGAAGCTCCGCTCCACCTACGGCGAGACGCTGCTCGCCGAGGTCGGCGCCGACGGCCGCATCCACGCCTCGTTCCGCCAGACCGTGGCGCGCACCGGGCGGATCTCGTCG
Source organism: Actinomycetes bacterium (assembly GCA_021801615.1). Taxonomy (GTDB): domain Bacteria; phylum Actinomycetota; class Acidimicrobiia; order Acidimicrobiales; family RAAP-2; genus JAJYVT01. The sequence goes on along the minus strand of JAJYXS010000219.1, from coordinate 7,614 downwards.
GAACGGCCCAACCTGCACAACATCCCGACGCGCGGGGAGACCGGCTCGCAGTTCCGCCGGGCGTTCGTGCCCGCGCCGGGGTGCCGGTTCCTCGTCGCCGACTACGACCAGGTCGAGCTGCGGGTGATCGCGCACCTCTCGGGCGATCCCGGGCTCGTCGAGGCGTTCAGCTCCGGCCAGGACATCCACCGGGCGGTGGCCTCCGGCGTCTACGGGGTGCCCGCCGACGAGGTCACCAAAGCCCAACGGGACCGGGCCAAGATGGTCTCCTACGGCCTCGCCTACGGCATGGAGGCGTTCGGGCTCGCCAGGCGGCTCTCGACGAGCCATGAGGAGGCGAGCGAGATCATGGACCGCTACTTCCGAGCGTTCCCGAAGGTCCGGGCCTACATGCTCGAGACCGTCGCCGAGGCCCGGGACCGGGGCTACACGCGCACCGAGATGGGCAGGAAGCGCCCGCTGCCCGAGCTGCACGACCGCAACTACCAGCGGCGCGCCGCCGCGGAGCGCCAGGCGATGAACGCGGGGATCCAGGGGCTCGCCGCCGACATCTTCAAGATGGCCCTCGTGAAGCTCGACGGGGCGCTCGAGCGCGGGAGGATGCGGAGCCGTTTGGTGCTCCAGGTGCACGACGAGGTGATCGTCGAAGCCGTGCCCGACGAGGAGCAGGCGGTCGCCGAGCTGACCGAGGACGCGCTCACCCACGCGCTGGCGCTCTCGGTCCCCCTGAAGGTGACCATGGCTTGGGGGGACTCCTGGGCCGTGAAGGGCGGCTGAGCGGCACCCTGAGCGGCGACGCTTGCGCAGCGCTGGAGGATCGGGCCGCCGCGTGGGTTAGCCTGTGGTGCCTGGCTGGCGCCGGCGGCCAGGCCCGATCGCTCGAACATGCGGTCCCGGCGCGGCCGCCACGTCCCCTCACGGTCCTCGCGGTCCTCACGGTCCTCGCGGTCCTCGCGGTCCTCGCGGTCCTGCGAGGGGGCGCAACGAAAGTGAGCAGTCCCAGATGTCCAACGAGCAATCCTCCGCCCTCCTCACCGCCCCACTCCACCGGGCACACCTGTCCGACGAGGCGATGGGCACCTTCGACGAGGAGGGCGTGTACCACCCGCGCGCGATCGTCGAGGACGACCTCTCGGGCCAGTCTCTCGAGGACCTCATGGCCCGGACCATCGTCGAGTTCGAGGACGGCGACCTCGTCGAGGGCACGGTGGTGAAGATCGACCGCGACGAGGTGCTGCTCGACATCGGGTACAAGTCCGAAGGGGTCATCCCCGCCCGCGAGCTCTCCATCCGCAACGACGTCGCCCCGTCGGAGATCGTCTCGCTCGGCGACCACGTCGAAGCCCTCGTCCTCCAGAAGGAGGACAAGGAGGGACGGCTCATCCTCTCCAAGAAGCGCGCGCAGTACGAGCGCGCGTGGACCACCATCGAGAAGCTGAAGGAAGCGGACCAGGTCGTGAAGGGTCCGGTCATCGAGGTCGTGAAGGGCGGCCTCATCGTCGACATCGGCCTGCGCGGCTTCCTCCCGGCGTCCCTCGTCGAGCTTCGGCGCGTGCGCGAGCTCCAGCCCTACGTGGGGCGCGTCATCGAGGCCAAGATCATCGAGCTCGACCGCAACCGCAACAACGTCGTGCTGTCGCGGCGCGCGTGGCTCGAGGAGGCGCAGAAGGAGCAGCGTGGCGACTTCCTCGCCAACCTCAAGCCCGGCGAGCGCCGTCACGGTGTCGTGTCGTCGGTCGTCAACTTCGGTGCGTTCGTCGACCTCGGGGGGATGGACGGGCTCGTCCACGTGTCGGAGCTGTCGTGGAAGCACGTCGACCACCCGTCCTCGGTCGTCCAGGTGGGCGACGAGATCACAGTCGAGGTGCTCGACGTCGACTTGGAGAAGGAGCGGATCAGCCTCTCGCTCAAGGCCACCCAGACCGATCCCTGGCAGGAGTTCGCCGACAGCCACGAGGTGGGCCAGCTCGTCTACGGCCGCATCACCAAGCTGGTGCCCTTCGGCGCCTTCGTCCAGGTGGGCGACGGCATCGAGGGGCTGGTGCACATCTCGGAGATGGCCGCGCACCACGTGGACCTGCCCGAGCAGGTGGTGAGCCCCGGCGAGGAGCTGTGGGTGAAGATCATCGACATCGACCTCCAGCGCCGCCGCATCAGCCTCTCGATCAAGCAGGCGGCCGAGGGCGGCGAGGTCTCCGAGGAGTACCGCGAGGCGTTCGGCGAGCACGCCTACGACGCCGAGGGGAACTACATCGGCTACGACTACACCGACGCCGGAGAGTTCACCCCTGAGACCGAGGCACAGGCCGCATGGGCCGACTACGCCGCGCAGGCCCCTGGCGGGGGCTACGCGCCGGAGGGCGATGGTGCGGGGGCTGACGCGGACGGGGCGGACGCTCAGGTCGTGGATGCCGAGGTCGTGGACGCTGAGGTCGTGGACGCCCAGGTCGCGGATGCAGCCGGCGCGGGCGATGCAGGGGGCGACGCAGCGGCGGCCGCGGGCACGACGGAGCCGGCTCCCGCCGAGGAGCAGCCGGGATCCTGACCCGTCCCTGAACGGGGACGGGGGACCCGATGGCGGTGGCCGCTGAGCGCCCAGGCGGGTCCGCGCGGCTCGCGTGGCGCGCCGGGCTCCTCGACGCCGGGCCGCTCGCCGTCGCGGGGGTGGTGGCGAACGGCGGGAGCATGCTCGTCACGCTGGTGCTCGCGCGGCTCCTGCGAGCCCCGGACTACGGCGCGCTCAACCAGCTGATCGGCGTCTTCTTCGTCGTCTCGACGCCCGGTTCGGCGGTGCTCGTCGGCGTCGTCCGCCGGGTCACCCGATGGAGCGGCGACCTCGGGGGCGTCGCGCGCTGGGGTGCCGGCGTGCACCGGCTCGCCACCCGGGCGCTGCTGCTCTTCGCCGCGGGAGTGCTCGTGGCGGGACCGTCGGTCGCGAGGCTTCTCGGACGGGAAGACGCCGTCGGCTTCGACGCGTTCGCGATCGCCGGCGCGGTCTGGGTGCTCCTCTGCGTCGACCGGGGGCTCCTCCAGGCGCACCGGGAGTACCGGACGCTGTCTTCGAACCTCCTCTTGGAGGGCGCGGCACGCACCGCCTTCATGATCGGGTTCGGCGCGGCCGGCCTCGGGGTGGGCGGCGTCGCGGCCGGGGTGCTCGTCGCCGAGGTGTGCACCGCACTGCACGCACGACTCGTCGCGGGTCGCGTGTGGCGCGCGGAAGGAGGTGCCGAGAGCGGCCGCAGCGCGGGCGGCCCCAGCGCGGACGGCCGCGACGCGGTGGTGCGCCGGGACGTGCTCGCCGCAGTAGTGGCGCTCGCAGCGATCGCGCTGCTCCAGTACGCGGACGTGATCGTGATGGGGCGCGAGGCCCCGCGAGCTGCCGGTGCCTACGCCGCGGTGTCGGTGTCGAGCAAAGCGCTCGTGTTCGTGTCGATCGTGGTCGCGGGCTACCTCCTGCCGGAGGCGGCGATCTCCTGGCGCGAAGGGTCCCACGCGCTCCGCCAGTTGGCGGTGTCGCTCGCGATCCTCGCCCTCCCCGCCGCGGCTCTCGTCGGGGTCGCAGGGGCGATCCCGCGTCTCTTTCTCTCCGCGGCCTTCTCGTCACGCTACGTGTCCGCCGCGGGCGCGTTCCTGCCGCTCGCGCTCGCGATGGTGTGCCTCAGCGCGACCGTCATGGTGACCATGTACCTCCTCGGGGTGGGCGACCGCCGATTCGTCGCCGTGCTCCTGGCCGGCGCCGCGGGGGTGACCGTCGCCGTAGTGCTCGCGCACGGGGTCCCGCGCACCACGGCGCTCGCCGATCTCGGCGTGCAGGCGGCGCTCCTGTGCGCGGCGGTCGGGGAGCTCGCCCGGGTGCACCGGCGGCGAGGCGGGGACTGAGCGCGCGGCTCGGGGGCGACGCCGTCGCATCGGGCCCGCCCTCCAACGAGGCCGTAGGAGTCGCGCGAAGGCGACGAGTTGGCCGTCCTCCCCGTCCGCCCCTCGACTGCCTGAAGCGCCCCGAGCTGGCCGCCAGCTCACAGCAGGCCGCTTCACCTCGCAATTTGATCGAACGTTGATCACTCGTTGTTGCAGTTGTGACTCCATATGGAAAGCATCTTCTCGCTGCACAAGCCGGGTCATGGGCGGCGGAGGGCGTGCATAGGTCCACTGTGGGAGAGCGCACGCGTTGGTGGAGCCATCGACGCGCATCGTCCGGGAAGGCCGACAGGTGATGACCGGACTGAGCCACAGAGCGCAGGGCAAGGGACAGGAGGGAGTCCGTGCAACCGACGAAGCCTCTGAGAGAAGGACCTCACGCTCGCACCACTGCGGCGAGGAGGCTGCTCACGCCCTTGTTGTGCCTCCCTTTGATTTTCGGGATGGGCCTCGTCGTCCTGGGGCCGGCCCCCGCGGGCGCGGCCCCCGCTGGCGACGGGACCATCAGCGGGACCATCACGACAGGGGGGGGACACGCGGCCACAATCTGTGCCGAGGTGTTCTCCGCGTCCGTCGTCTATCAAAATGTCCCCATCAAGAGCGTTTGCCCCAGCGGTTCCACAGGGCACTACACAGTGGCGACAGTCCCGGTAGGGCAGTATTTCGTCGAGTTCGTCGACAAGGAGGGCAGCACGAACCACGCCGCTGCGCAATGGTATAAGAATGTGTCGACAGCGATTACGGCCTCTCCTGTCGAAGTGACCGCAGGTGCAACGATCTCAGGAATCAATGCCACTATGGCGGCCGGTGGCTGGATCACCGGAAAGGTCACGGTTTCTGGAACGGGAACAGGGAACTTCTGTATCGAAGTCTACCTGACAAACTCGAGCAACGACCCCGAAGTATGGAGCACATGCACTAGGACAGCGAGGATCTCGAGCACATTCTCGACGCCAGGACTGTCTGCGGGCAAGTACAAGGTCGCGTTCAATACGTGCCATGGTTGCCAGGGGTCGATGAACCAGTCCATGTCGTCAGAATGGTATAACGGTAAGGCAACATTCACGGCGGCGACACAGGTCACGGTCAAGAACGGAAGTGCGACTCCCGGCATTGACGCAACGTTGAACGCGATTTCTAAGACAGCCTCCATCACCGGCACGGTCAAAAACACCGCGGGTACTGCTCTCGCAAGTGTCACGATAATTGTCGTCAACAAGACAGGGTCTTTTGTCAACTCTGGTTCGACGACTGCAACAGGTACATATGACGTACCCGTGCCTTCTGGGACCTATAAAGTTGAGTTTCTTCCCGCTCCTACACAGACATATGTATCTCAGTACTACAACGGAAAGGACTACAGAACAGCTACATCTGTCACTGTGGCAGCAAACGGACCCAAAGCTCTGGGTACAACCCTTTTAGCGGAGGGGGGCAAGATATCCGGCAAGGTTGCGACAGGGACGACCGGCGTTGCCAACGTGGTGGTCCTCGTGTGCAGCACTTCAGCGGCGGGATTCAGCAACCAGTCAGCGATTAGCTCAACGAATGGAACGTACGTCATACACGGTGTCGCGCCTGGCACATACCACGTCGTATTTCAGGGTACACCGTTTCTCGGCACGGGCAAGTACATCGACCAGGTGTACCCGACAACGACTGTGACATCGCCGTATTGTGAGAATGCTATATCGACCGGCACGAAGGTGCACGTGAGCGCGACAAACACCGTAGCCAACGTGAACGATACGCCACTAGCCGGGTCCGGTATCAGCGGGACGATCACCGACGCCGAGACCGGCGCGCGACTGGCGACAGTCTGCGTCCACCTGGTGCCCGGTACAAGCACGGCATATAGCCCGCCAGACTCATTCGTGTGCACGAAAGCGACAGGAAAGTACTCGATCACAGGACTTGCGACTGGAAACTACAAGCTGGAGCTTTTCGATGGCGCAGGGCGCTACCTTCCCGAGTGGTACAGTCAGAAGACATTCAGTGCGACACCGACAGGAACTCACGCCACAAACGTCGCTGTCACCGCACCGAATGATCACGTCGTGATCAACACGACGATGAAGCTTGGTTCTTCGACAACGACAAGCGGCGTAGTTACGACAGAGTCCTCGACGACCACGCTGAATGCGATCTCCTCGCCCAAGGCCTACGGATCGGAGGCCCAGACCTTTTCTGGCACCGTGACCGGGGTCTCAGGCAAGGGCGACCCAACGGGCACGGTCACGGTCAAGACGTCGACGGGCACCACGCTGTGCACGGCGGTTTTGACTGCTACAGGCGCGGACGCGGCCACCTTCACCTGCGTGCAGACGACAGGCTCGACGCTCCGCGCGGGGAGCTACACAGTCACGGCCGCCTACTCGGGGGGCGCTTCATCGACACTGGCGTACAACTACACCGCGTCCACGTCGACGCCATCCCAGTCCCTCGCGATCGTCACAAGCTCTCAGTCGTCGGCCACCACGCTGAGTGCGATCTCCTCGCCCAAGGCCTACGGATCGGAGGGCCAGACCTTTTCTGGCACCGTGACCGGGGTCTCAGGCAAGGGCGACCCAACGGGCACGGTGACGATCAAAGCCACAGCCACCACGCTGTGCTCTTCGACCTTGACGCCCACCGGCACAGACGCCGCCAGCTTCACCTGCACGCAGACGACAGGCTCGACGCTTCCGGTGGGGAGCTACACAGTCACGGCCGCCTACTCGGGGGGCGCGTCGACGACACTGGCGTACAACTACACCGCGTCCACCTCAACAGCTCAGCCCCTGACGGTCGTTGCACGCGTGTCAGAAGTCTCGACGACCACGCTCACAACGATCAGCTCGCCCAAGGCCTACGGATCGGAGTCGGAGACCTTCAAAGGCACCGTGACCGGGGTCACAGGCAAAGGTCACCCGACCGGCACGGTCACGGTCAAGACGTCCACAGGCACCACGCTGTGCACGGACTCGAGCTTGACACCCACAGGCACGGACGCCGCCAGCTTCACCTGCAAGCTGACGACAGGCTCGAAGCTTCCGGTGGGGAGCTACTCGCTCACGGCCGCGTACTCCGGGGGCACATCGTCGACACCGAGCTACTTCTACACAGCGTCCACCTCGACCGCCCAGACCCTCACAATCAGCCGCGCCACGGAGTCCTCGACGATCGTGCTGAATGCGATCAGCTCGCCCAAGGTCCACGGCTCGGAGTCGGAGACCTTCACTGGCACCGTGACCGGGGTCAGCGGTGACGGCAATCCGACCGGCACGGTGACGATCAAGACCTCCACAAACACCGTGCTGTGCGCAACCTCGACCGTGACACTCACCGGCACAGACGCCGCCAGCTTCACCTGCACGCAGACGACAGGCTCGAAGCTTGCGGCGGGGAGCTACTCGGTCACGGCCGCCTACTCGGGGGGCACGTCGACGGCACCGGACTACGCCTACACCTCGTCGATCTCGACGGCCCAGACGCTTCGGATCACGACCTCGGAGCCCTCTTCGACCACGCTCGCCACGATCAGTTTGCCCAAGGCCTACGGCTCGGAGTCGGAGACCTTCACCGGCACCGTGACCGGGGTCACAGGCAAAGGTCACCCGACCGGCACGGTCACGGTCAAGACGTCCACAGGCACCACGCTGTGCACGGACTCGAGCTTGACACCCACCGGCACGGACGCCGCCAGCTTCACCTGCA
>JAJYXS010000167.1 GCA_021801615.1 Actinomycetes bacterium | reverse complement strand
TCGGCGAGGCGGTCGCCTCGGGCGCGGCGGACCGCGGCGTGGTCTGTTGCACGACGGGCACCGGCGTGTCGATCGCCGCGAACAAGGTCCGCGGGGTGCGCGCCGCGCTGTGCACGGACGCGGCCAGCGCGTCCGGAGCGCGCCGGTGGAACGACGCGAACGTGCTCGCCTTCGGGCTGCGCCTCACGACGGAGACCGTCGCCGCCGAGATGCTCGACGCGTTCTTGGGCACCGACGCCGACCCGCTGGAGGCGCGCCTGGTCGCGCGCGTCGAGCCGGGATGACCACTGGCGCGGTCCACGCCGTGTCCTTCGCGAGCGGCGGTGCGCTGCGGCCCACGCTCGACGTGGAGCGGCGGCTCTGGCGCGAGGGGCACCGATGGGTGGCCGGCGTGGACGAGGTGGGCCGCGGCGCATGGGCCGGTCCGCTCAGCGTGGGGGTCGCGGTCGTGCATGCAGGGATGCGTCCACGCGCCGTTCCCCACCGGCTTCGGGACTCCAAGCTGCTGGCCGAGCACCGTCGTGAGGCGGTGTTCGAGGAGGTCGCGCGCTGGTGCGCTGACGGGGCCGTCGGGCACGCGACCCCCGAGGAGTGCGACCGCTTCGGGATGACGCGTGCGTGGCGGCTCGCCGCTCACCGAGCGCTCGCGGACCTGGAGATCGAGCCCGACGTCCTGGTGGTGGACGGCCCGTACGACTTCTTGCGCGCTCGAGCCTTTCGAGCCGGCCGTGCGGGAGTCGAGCCGAACGACGAGGCCCAGGCGTCTGCACCCTGCGACCACAGGCTCGACGAGGCCCAGGCGTGTGCGCGCCCCGACGGCTTCGAGCTGCCGGACGCTCCCGTGCCGTCGCGGGTGCTCACGATCGTCGGGGCCGACGCCCGGTGCGCGGCGGTCTCGGCGGCCTCCGTGCTCGCGAAGGTGGTTCGCGACAGGATGATGCGGGCCGAGGCCGCGCACTTCCCGCCCTACGGCTTCGACCGCAACAAGGGGTACCCGTCGGCGCTCCACCAGATCGCGCTGCGCGGCTATGGCCTCTCGGCGATCCATCGGCGCAGCTGGGCGTACGTGGCGGACCTTCCGTGGCGCTGAGCCGAGGGTCCTTCTCTTAGGATCGTCCCGACATGGTGTACCTCCTCGCGATGGGCGCCGCGCTCGCCAATGCGCTGACGAGCATCTTCCAGCGTTTGGGAGTCGAGGACGCCCCGGACTCCGACACGCTGCGGCTGCGCTTGATCGCGCGCGCGGTGCGCAGCCGCGTCTGGCTCGCGGGGTTCGGGCTCATGGTGCTCTCCTTCGCCATGCAGGCGACGGCGCTGCACCTCGGCCGGCTCTCGGAGGTCCAACCGATCCTCATCCTCGAGCTGCTCTTCCTCGTCGTGATCCTCGGGGTCTGGTTCGAGTTCCCGCTCGGCTGGAGGGAGTGGATCGGTGCGACCGCTGCAGCCCTCGGTCTCGCAGGGTTCCTCGTGTTCGCGGATCCAGGGCGCGGGAACGGTCGTCCGACGAGCCTCGACTGGCTCGAGGTGGGCGCGGCGTGCGCAGCCACCGTCGTGTGCGCGACGCTCCTCGCCCAGCGAGGGCCGCGCTGGTGGCGAGCGGCCAGCTTCGGGCTCGCGGGCGCGGTCGCGTACGCGTTCGCGGCGGCCTGCACCAAGGAGGTGTCGGACTTCGCCACGCACGACTGGGCGTCGGTCTTCGCACACTGGCAGACGTACGGGCTCGCGGGTTCCGGCACGCTCGCCGTCTTCCTCGCACAGAACGCGTACCATGCCGGCCCGATCGCGGCGTCCCAGTCGGCGCTCGTGCTGGCCGACCCGCTCGCGAGCATCCTCATCGGGATCGCGCTCTTCGACGACGACCTGCGCACGCACGGGGCGTGGGGACCGCTCGAGGCGCTCTCGCTGCTCGTCCTGTTCGCGGGGGGCATGCTGCTCAGCAATTCGCGGCTCATCGCCGGGATCCGCACCAGCGATTCTCCGGACGCGGACCGCCTCGGGCCCAGGCTCCGTCGCAGGGTCACGACCCGGGCCCCTCGGCCCGGCCTGCGCTCCAGTCGCCCGTGATCGAGCCGCAGCGCTGCGGCATGCGCCCCTGGACCACGTCGGAGCCCGGACGACTGGCGACCGGGCGCGTGTAGGACGTGTAGGAGACGTCTCGGTGTGTCCAGGCTCGCGGGGACGTCGCAGGCGTGCGCCAACGCGGACGCCCGACATGCGCGCCGGTAGGGTCTAGATCGTGAAGACGTCGGAGCCCGGGGATCGCAGGGTTTCGGCCGCGCCGGCTGCTCGTCGTCCCTCTGACGGCGCGTTCGGTCCGAACGCCTGGCTCGTCGACGACATGTACGACCGCTACCAGGCCGATCCGAGCTCGGTTGGCGAGAGCTGGCGTGACTTCTTCGCCGACTACCACCCCGCGGCCGTCCCGCCTCCGATGGACGTGCTGGCGAAGGAGGTCGCAGAGAGGGAGCGTGAGAGCGAGGGAGGGACCTCCGAGAGCGCCCAGGTCTCGCCTGGCGCTCCGAGTGGAGGACAGGGCGCGGAGGTAGGGAACGGGCACCTCGGGGCACCCCCGCCCTGGGGGGACATGGCCGCGGCCGCGCAGACCGCCGCCGAGACGCTCGCCCCGCACGGGGCGCGTGGAGCCGTCCCGGCGGCGCCACCCGCCGCAGGGCCCGAGGAGCTCAGGAGTGCCGGCGCGCAGCGCAGCGGCGGGCAGCTCGAAGGCGACCGGCCCGTCACGCTTCGAGGCGCCGCCTCCAGGCTGGCCGCCAACATGACGGCCAGCCTCTCGATGCCGACGGCGACGAGCGTGCGCACGGTCCCCGCGAAGCTGCTCGAGGTCAACCGCCAGATCCTGAACGACCACCTGGCACGCACCACCGGTGCGAAGGTCAGCTTCACCCACCTCATCGGCTATGCCGTGGTCCGCGCCCTCCGGGCGGTGCCGGCGCTCAATTCTTCCTACGTGGAAGACCACAGCCCCGACGGGCGCGCCGTGCCGGGCGTGGTGCACCACTCCCACGTCGGGCTCGGGCTCGCCGTGGACGTGGAGCGTCCCGACGGGTCGCGCGCGCTCATGGTCCCGTGCATAAAAGAGGCCGACACGCTGGACTTCCGGGAGCTCGTGCTCGCCTACGAGGAGCTGGTTCGCAAGGTGCACTCGGGTAAAGCGGTCCCGGACGACTTCGCCGGCGTGACCGTGAGCCTCACGAATCCCGGGACGCTCGGCACGCTGCAGTCGGTGCCCCGTCTCATGCCCGGCCAGGGCGCGATCATCGGGGTCGGAGCGATCTCGAACCCGCCCGGCTTCGAAGCAACCGACCCGCAGCTGCTCGCCGAGCTCGGCGTCGGTCGCGTCGTCACGCTCACGTCGACGTACGACCACCGGATCGTCCAGGGCGCGGAGTCCGGGCTGTTCCTCGCCCACGTCGCCGAGTGCCTGATGGGCGATCACGGCTTCTACGACGACGTCTTCGAGTCCATGGCCGTGCCGTACAAGGCCGTGCGTTGGCACCCGGACCGGTCGGGGATCGGCGAGCGGGAGGACGAGCGGATCTCGAAGCAGGTCCACGTCCAGACCCTCATCAACATGTACAGGGTCCGTGGCCACTTGATCGCCCACCTCGACCCGCTCGATGCCGAGCCGCCGAGGACCCATCCGGAGCTCGATCCGCTCACGTACGGGCTCACCATCTGGGACCTGCCGCGCCGGTTCGTCGCGGACGGCCTCGCAGGGCGCGACCGGGCGACCCTCGAGGAGATCCTCCAGATCCTGCGGGACGCGTACTGCCGGACCCTCGGGATCGAGTACATGCACATCCAGGACCCCGCGCAGAAGCGATGGATCCAGGAGAACGTGGAGGGGGTCGACGCAGCGCTCGGAGCCGAGGAGCAACGCCACATCCTCGACCGGCTGAACGCGGCGGAGGTGTTCGAGCGGTTCTTGCACACCCGCTATGTCGGCCAGAAGCGCTTCGGGCTCGAAGGGGCAGAGTCCCTCATCGTCGTGCTCGACACGCTCCTCGACGACGCAGCGCGCGCTGGCGTCGTCGAGGCGGTGATGGGCATGGCGCACCGAGGTCGGTTGAACGTGCTCGCCAACATCGTCGGCAAGTCCTACCGGGACATCTTCTACGAGTTCGAGGGGAACCTCGATCCGGAGTCGGTGCAAGGTTCCGGAGACGTGAAGTACCACAAGGGCGCAACCGGGAAGTTCACGGGGTCCTCGGGCCTCGAGCTCGCGGTGACGATGGCGTCGAACCCTTCGCATCTCGAGGCCGTCGACCCCGTCGTGGAAGGGATGGCGCGCGCGAAGCAGGACCGCTTCGTGCCGCCGAACGAGGGCGCGTCCGCGGCGTCCGGTGCGCAGGGCGGGACGCAGTTCCCGATCCTCGCGGTGCTCGTCCACGGGGACGCGGCCTTCGCCGGGCAGGGGGTGGTTGCCGAGACGCTGAACCTCTCGGCACTCTCGGGCTACCGGGTCGGCGGCACCGTGCACATCGTGGTGAACAACCAGCTCGGGTTCACGACCGCACCGGGCGCGGCCCGAAGCTCCGTGTACCCGACGGACGTGGCGAAGATGGTCCAGGCGCCGATCTTCCACGTGAACGGCGACGACCCCGAAGCCTGCGTGCGCGCGGCGCGCCTCGCCTTCGGTTTCCGCCAGGCGTTCCACAAGGACGTCGTCATCGACCTCGTGAGCTACCGGCGCCATGGGCACAACGAAGGCGACGACCCGAGCTACACCCAGCCGCTCATGTACCAGCGCATCGACGCCAAGCGTTCGGTGCGCAAGCTCTACACCGAGACCCTCGTGCGCCGTGGTGACATCACCCTCGAGGAGGCCGAGCGGGCACTCGACGACTTCAACGCCCAGCTCCAGGCCGTCCTCGACGAGGTGCGTGCCGCGCCACCGCCGCCCCTGGCGCGACCCGCGCCCACCGGCAGGGCTGCGACGGGCGCCGAAGACGCAGGGCCGGAGGTCCCGGCCCTGGAGACGGGCGTGCCCGAGGCGCTCCTCGTCGAGCTCGCCCACCGGACCACGACCGTGCCCGAGGGCTTCACGCTGCACCCGAAGCTCGTCCGGCAGTTCGCCCAACGCAAGGACCTCGTCGCCTCCGGCGAGGTCGACTGGCCGCTCGCCGAGCAGCTTGCGATCGGTTCGTTGCTCGCCGAAGGGGTCGACGTCCGGCTCACCGGCCAGGACACGCGCCGTGGCACCTTCAGCCAGCGCCACTCGGTGCTCGTCGACTACCGGAACGGTCACGAGTACGTGCCTCTCGCGCACCTCGCAGACCTCGCGCAGGGAGGCCACGGCCACCATGGTCACTTCACGGTGCGCGACTCGCTCCTGTCGGAGTACGCAGCCCTCGGTTTCGAGTACGGGTACTCGGTCGAGGCTCCGGACGCGCTCGTCGCATGGGAGGCACAGTTCGGCGACTTCGTGAACGGCGCGAGCATCATCATCGACAATTTCCTCGTCGCCGCAGAGGACAAGTGGGGCCAGCATGCGGGGCTCGCGCTCCTGCTGCCTCATGGCTACGAAGGCCAGGGACCCGAGCACTCCTCGGCTCGTATCGAGCGGTTCCTGACGCTGGCAGCCCGCGGCAACATGCGCGTCACCGTGCCGTCGAACGCGGCGCAGTACTTCCACTTGCTGCGCGCCCAGCCGAGGCGGATGCCCGCAACTCCGCTCGTCATCATGACGCCCAAGTCGATGCTGCGCGCCCAGCGGTCGCGCTCGCCGCTCGCCGCGCTCACGTCGGGTTCGTTCGCCGAGGTGCTCGACGACCCGTCGGTCCCCGATCCCTCACAGGTGCGGCGTGTGGTGCTCGCGAGCGGCAAGGTCGCCCACGAGGCCATGCAGCGACGGGACGAGCGGCTCACTGGGGTCGGCCCCTCGCGGGTCGTGCCGTCCTCTGAGGCGTCCCCGCATCCGGCGTCCGCGGTGGCCGTCGTGCGCGTCGAGCAGCTGTACCCCTGGCCGGAACGGCGCATCGGCGAGGTCCTCGCTCGCTATCCCGCGGCCACCGAGGTCATGTGGCTCCAAGAGGAGCCCGAGAACATGGGAGCTTGGCCGTTCGCGCACTCGCGGCTCCACAGGATCCTGCGCGGGCGCTACACGCTCGTCCATGCGAGCCGGCCGGAGTCGGCGAGCCCGGCGACGGGAAGCGCGACGCTGCACCAGCTCGAGCAGGCCTCGCTCCTCGACCGTGCGATCGGCTGACCCGCCGGGGCCCAGGGCTGCTGTCGCATGAGCGTCGCGCCCGAGAGGCACGTGGTCGTGGTGGACGGCTCGAACCTCGCGACCGAGGGCCGTACGACCCCGAGCCTCGTCCAGCTCGACGAGGCCGTCCGTGCGTACGCGGCCGAGGACCCCACGGCGGAGATCGTCGTCGTCGTCGACGCGTCGTTCGAGCACCGCGTCGACCCCTCCGAGCGCAAGCAGCTGATCGACGCCGAGCTCCACGGAGAGGTCGTCTCTCCCCCTGCAGGCGCGATCGGACGTGGTGACGCGTTCGTGCTGCGCATCGCCGAGCGCACCGGCGCGGTCGTGCTCTCGAACGATTCGTTCCAGGAGTTCCACGCCGAGCACCCGTGGCTCTTCGACAAGGGCAGGCTCGTCGGCGGCAAGCCCGTGCCGGGCGTGGGATGGATCTTCACCCCCCGAATCCCCGTACGAGGACCCAAGAGCCGGCAGGCCACGCGACAGACGAAGGGCGAGGGGCTCGGGACGCTCTCGGCGCCCGTGAAGGCCGCAGAGCTGGCGAAGGCCGCGAGGAAGGTCGCCGGGAGGAAGGCACCGGTCCTCCCCGATGGCTCCACGCCGAAGGTGGGCGACGTCTGGCCGGCTGGGGCGCCTGCTGCCGGCGCTCTTGTGCCGGAAGAGGCCGAGACGACGCCGAAGGGGGCCGCCGGGGAAGTCCCGAAGAAAGGTGCCAAGGAGAGGGCGAAGGAGCAAAAAAAGAAGAAGGCTCCCGAGCAGGCGGGCGCAGGAGGCGGCGCGGCGGAGTTGCCGGCGGCGACCGCCGACGCGATCGCCGCGGCGGCGACGCAGGTGGAGACGAAGGCCCCTTCCAGGGCGACCCCTGCGAAGAAGGCTCCTCCCAAGGTGACCCCTGCGAAGAAGGCCCCCCCCAAGGCGACCCCTGCGAAGAAGGCTCCAGGCGCGCCGGTGGGGGTGGAGGAGCGGGAGGCGCCGCAGCCGGAGCTGTCGGGTACCCAGAAGCCACGACGCGGGCAGCAGGGCTCTGCAGCGACTGCGACCGAAGAAGCGTCTCGCAGGGTGGCTTCAGGTAAGCAGGCGTCTGAGAACGCCGCCACGACGAAGAAGGGCGTGAACAAGGAGCCGGCCGCCGAAGTGCCCGTCGCGAAGGCGGCCGTGAAGAAGGCGGCCACGAAGGAGCAGGGCGCGAAGAAGGAGCCTGCGGCCCAGCCCGCCGTAGAGAAGGGGGCCACGAAGAAGGCGGCGACGAAGAAGGCGGCGACGAAGAAGGCGGCCGCGAAGAAGGCGGCCGCGAAGAAGGAGGCTGCGGCCGAGCCCGCCGTAGAGAAGGTGGCCACGAAGAAAGCGGCGACGAAGAAAGAGAGCGCGAAGAAGGAGCCGGCGACCAAGCCGGCCGTTGCGAAGGCGCTGGCTCCCGCGGGAGCTGTCGCGACTCCGAGAACGGTGGTGAAGGCCGCCGCGAAGGCTGAGGCGACGAAGGCCGCGGTGCTCCCGGTCGCGGCGGACGGCGTAGGGCAGGCCGAACCGGCGCGCAGCACGGCCGCGAAGGACCCCTTCGTCCAGGAGGCGATCGGCCGGGCGCTCGCAGAGGCCGTCGCTCCGGCCGGTGCGCCCGAAGAGGACGGACGGCGCCGCGGGGACCGCAAGGGGGCCAAGGGCAGCAAGGGCGGGCGCCATCGCCGCCGGTCGACGTCGCCGCTGCCGGCGGTCAACGAGCCGCTCGCGTTCATCACCTTCGTCGCGACCTACCCGCTCGCGAGCGAGGTCGAAGGCGAGGTGGTGTCGTACACGTCCCACGGGGCGATGGTGGACGTCGGTCTCCCCGGAGGCGGGGTGCTGCACTCCTACATTCCTTTGACCGCGATGGCGGACCCGCCGCCCATCAAGGCGCGCCAGGTGCTGCGACGGGGAGAGCGGCGATCCTTCGTGCTGGCGGCCCTGGACCCCGCTCGTCGTGTCGCGGAGCTCGCGCTCCCCGAGCTCGTCGCGGCACACGGCCTGCCTGTGAGCTGACGGAGGACGAATGCCGGCATTGGTAGCGTCGTCGCGGTGCGCCCGACTGACGTCCTGCCCCATCGTGAGCCGTTCCTCTTCGTGAGCGAGATCGTCTCCGTGGCGCCGGGGCGGTCCGCTTCCGGCCGTTGGCACCTCACCGGTGACGAAGACTTCTTCACTGGCCACTTCCCCGGCCGTCCGACGCTTCCAGGGGTCCTGATGCTCGAGTCGCTGGCGCAGCTGGGCGGCGTCGCCGTGCTGACGGACGAGCGCTACTCGGGGAAGCTGCCGCTCTTCGGCGGCGTCGACCGGGCTAGGTTCCGCCGGCAGGTGGTGCCGGGGGAGACTCTCGAGCTGGAGGTCACTCTCGGGCGGCTCTCCGCGCGCGCAGGCTCGGGGCATGGGCGCGCGCACGTCGGTGGCGAGACCGCGTGCGAGGCCGATCTGCTGTTCGTGCTGGCGGACCACGGCGCGGTGTCGTGAAGCTCGCGACCTGGAACGTGAACTCCCTGGGCGCGCGGCTCCCGCTCGTCCTCGAGTGGATGGAGGCGAACGCCCCCGACATCCTCTGTATGCAGGAGACGAAGCTCGCCGACGACGCGTTCCCCTCCGGCGCCTTCGCGGAGCTCGGCTACGAGTCGGCGCACCACGGCGACGGCCGCTGGAACGGCGTGGCGATCGCGAGCCGCGTCGGGCTGGAGGACCCGGCGAGCGGCCTTGGGTCCGAAGAGGACGTTCACGGGTGCCGATTGCTCGCCGCCACGTGCGCGGGGATCCGGGTCCACTCCGTCTACGTACCGAACGGAAGGAGCCTCGACAGCGAGCAGTACCGGTTCAAGCTCGACTGGCTCGCGCGCCTCAGGGCCTACCTCGCCGAGCACAACACCCCCGAGGGCGACGTCGCGGTCTGCGGTGACTTCAACGTCGCCCCCGACGACGCCGACGTCTGGGACCCCGCGGCCTTCGTCGGCGCGACCCACGTGAGCGAGCCCGAGCGCCGGGCCCTCCAGGAGATCCTGGACTGGGGTCTCGAGGACACCTTCCGGCGTTTCCATCCCGAAGGAGGGATCTTCTCGTGGTGGGACTACCGGGCCGGCAATTTCCACAAGGGCATGGGCATGCGTATCGACCTGGTGCTGCTGTCCAAGTCGCTCGCGGCGAGAGCCGTGTCCGCGGAGATCGACCGCGACGCCCGGAAGAAGAGCCCGAGAGGCAACAAGCCTTCGGACCACACGGTGGTCCTCGTCGAGCTCGACTGAGGCAATCGCCGGGAGTCTCCGACCACGCGCCGCCGAGCGCCGCCGGCTCGCCCGGAGAGGCAGACGACCCGGCCATCCAGCCAGGGCCCGCTCATCCTGGGGTTCCGTCGGAGCCGGCGGGGGGTCGAGCGAGCAGATCCCGCATCTTCGCGAGGTGCTCCGCGGCCTGCGCGGGGCCCGCCACGGCCGCCTCCTTGCGGAGCTCTCCGACCGCGCGTTCGACGGCGGGGAGCCACGGCGAGGGGCGACGCTCGGCCGTGCCGTCGGGCGCGCTTGCGTCGGGTCGGAGCGCCCAGGTGCAGGTGAGCTCCTCTTCGGCCCTGGTGAGGGCCACGTAGAAGAGCCGCCGCTCCTCCGCCTTGGCGGCGCCCGACCGGGCGCTGACGAGCGGGACCAGACCGTCGGAGACGCCGACCACGAAGACGGTCCGCCACTGGAGGCCCTTCGAGCGGTGGAAGGTGCTCAGCACGACAGCGTCGTCGGCGTCGGGGGTCTCGCCGAGCCCGGAGGGAGCACCGCTCGTCCGGTGCGCTCCGTCGGCGACCTCGTCTGCACCGCCGTGGTCGGTGGGATGGTCCTCACCAAGGAGCTCGTCCTCCCGTGCGGTGGGCTTCCGTGGGCCTTCGTGCGCGCCGCGGACGTCACTGCCCGGTCCGAGCTCCGCGCCGGAGATGCGGTACGGGACGTGCTCTGCGTCGAGCGCTTCGGCGAGCCGCGCCAGCTGGGCGTTCGTCCGTGCGAGCACCGCGATCGACGACCAGCGTCTCCCGGGCCGGTGGGCGAGCCAAGCGTGCCGCGCCACCCAGCGTGCCTCCTCGGCGTCGTCTTGCAGGCACGCCACGATCGGCAGGGGGCCCTCGCCGCGGGCGCTCGCCGGAGGCTCGCTCCCGAGGACCGCGGAGGCGACCCGCACGACGGGCGCGGCGCAGCGGTGGTTGGTCTCCAGGCGCACGACGCGGGTCCCGGCGAGCTCCTCGGTCACCCGGCGCAGCAGCTCGGGGTGCGCGCCGTTCCAGCCGTAGACGGATTGGTTGGGGTCGCCCACGACGAAGAGGTCGGGCTCCTCACCGACGAGCAACCGCAGGAGACGGTACTGCGCGTCGTTCAGGTCCTGCATCTCGTCGACGAAGAGGTGACGGTGCCACCAGCGCATCGCTCGCGTGAAGCGAGGGTCCTGCTCGAGCAGATCACCGCAGTGCCACAGCAGGTCATCGAGGTCGAGGACCCCGCGCACGCGCCGCGCGTCCTCGTAGAGACCGTACAGCTCTGCGATCCTCGCGGCCGGTATGGCCGGGCGCCGACCCGCACGCCGCGCCGCCTCTTCGTAGTCGCCCGGCGCAACCAGCTGGGACTTCGCCCAGCCGATCTCGGCATCGAGCCGGCCGGCGTCGTCACCCTCCGAAGCGTTCCGCCGTGAGGGGCGGAAGCTCGGGGCTCGCCCCCGAGCGCGTGACGCCGCGCCGGCGTCGAGGAGATCGGCGAGCCACCGTCGGCGATCCTCGACGATGCGCGGTGGTGCGTCGCCGCGGTCGCGCCGGTAGTGCGCGATCAGGCGGAGCGCCGTGCGGTGGAAGGTCCCGGCTTCCACCTCCCCGACCCCGAGCGTCCAGAGGCGGCCGCGCAACTCCTGGGCGGCTTTGCGGCTGAAGGTGCACACGAGCACGTGCGAGGGGTGGGCGCTCTGGTCCCTCACGCGACGGGCGACGCGCAGGGTGAGCACCCTCGTCTTGCCGGTCCCGGCGCCCGCGAGGACGCAGACCACGGGGTCGTTCGCCAGCACCGCCTCCCGCTGGGCCGGCTCGAGGTCGGCCAGGAGCCTCGCGACGTCTGGGCGGGACGTGGCGTCGAAGGACGCGAACACGCCGGCCACGCTATCGACGTCCAGGGAGCCCTGGGGGGCCCGGCGACCTTGGGGGGACCCGACGACGGTGCGCAGAAGGGGCTGCTCGCGCCACAGCGCGCGCACGCGAGAATGCGGCCGCACATGGGCACCGAAGGGCGCAGAGAACAGAGGGTGGAGGGGGTGAGCGGCATGTTGCGCACCTTCGCGGGCGGACGGCTGTTCGGCACCCGGTCGGGGGGCGACGAGCCGACGGTGCTCGCCCTTCACGGCTGGGGTCGCACCCATCGCGACTTCGATGCCGTGCTGCGCCCTGCGGGCGCTTCGGAGCTCAGCGCGATCGCGGTCGACCTCCCTGGCTTCGGAGCCACGCCGCCCCCGCCAGAGCCGTGGGGATCGGCGGACTACGCGGCGTACGTCGGGGCGGTCCTGGAGGAGATGCACCTCCCGATCGTGGTTGTCGGCCATTCCTTCGGCGGCCGCGTCGCGCTCCACCTCGCGTCGGCGCGGCCGGAGTCCGTGCGGGCCCTCGTGCTCACCGGTGTGCCGCTCCTGCGCGTCAGGCCCCCGCGCCGACCGCCGCTCGCGTACCGGGGGGTGCGGCTGCTGCACCGGGCGGGTCTCCTCGGCGAGGAGCGCCTGGAGCGTGCCCGACGACGCTACGGATCGGCGGACTACGCGGCCGCGGTCGGGGTGATGCGCAAGGTGCTCGGTCGCACGGTCGCCGAGAGCTACGAGGCGCAGCTGGACACGCTCGCATGCCCGGTCACGCTCGTCTGGGGCGCAGATGACGTGACAGTGCCGGTCGCCGTCGCGCGCGCCGCGCTCGAGCGACTGGCAGGCGACAGGGCCGGGGACGCCGCCGAGCTTGTCGTCCTGCCCGGCGTGGGCCACTTCGTGCCTCTCGGCGCGCCGCGCGAGCTTCGAGCGGCACTGGAGCGCCACCTCCGATGACGGCCACGCTGCTCGGCGCTACGAGCTGGGCGGCGTGGGGCGCGTTCGGCGCGTGCGTCCTCTCGCTGGGGCCCTCAGGTGCCAGATGGCTGCGCGTCGCGCAGCGAGAGCACTACATCGCCGACTCGGTCAGCCGGTTCGCGATGCGATGGTGGACGAGCGAACCGATGAACGCCGCGCTCGGCGCGGTCGCCCTGGCGGGCGTCGTCCTGAGCGGCCTCTGGCCACTGTTCGCGCTCGGCACGGCGGCGGTTGCGGTGCTCGGGCCTCTGCATCTGACTGTGCGCGGCCGCACGTCGCCGCTGGTGCGTACCCGACGCCTCCAGACGGTCGCGGGGGTCTGGCTCCTCTTCGAAGCGGCGCTGCTCGGGCTCGGCGCCGGGCTCGGCGCGCCCGCGCCGTTCGCCGCCGCGGGGATCGTCGTCGCTCCGGCCCTCGTCGACGCGGCGCTCTTCGTGACCGCGCCGATCGAGCGCAGACTGTCCGAGCGGTTCGTCGCCATGGCGGCCGACCGGCTGAGGCGGGTCGCGCCGAGGATCGTGGCGATCACCGGCTCCTACGGCAAGACGTCGACGAAGAACCATGTCGCCCACCTCGTCGCGGGCACGAAGAGCGTGGTCGCGACCCCCGCGTCCTTCAACAACCGGGGCGGTCTCGCACGCGCGGTGAACGAGCATCTCGCTGAGGGTACCGACGTCTTCGTCGCGGAGATGGGCACCTACGGTCCCGGCGAGATCCGAGACCTCTGCCGGTGGTGCCCGCCCGAGATCGCGGTGATGACCGCGATCGGCCCGGTGCACCTCGAGCGCTTCGGCACGGAGGACGCGATCCTCGCCGCCAAGTCGGAGATCGTAGAGCGGGCGTCGACCGTCGTCGTCAACGCCGATGACGGCCGCCTGGCCAGCTTCGGCATGCTCCTGGCCGGCTCTGCGGGCTCGCCGCGAGTCGTCCGGGCCGCAGTCGAGGACCCGGTCGCCGACGTGCGCGTCCACCCCGACAGCGGCGGCGTGGCGGTCGTCGTCGACGGGACGACCGTGGGCGTGGCGGCCCCGCTGCGTCCGGGGATCCAGCCGGCCAACCTCGCGGTCGCGATCGCGGTCGCGTTGGAGCTCGGCGTGCCGGCGTCGGCCGTGCTGGAGCGCATCCCGACCCTCCCGCCCGTCGCGAACCGCCTCACCGCCGACACGTCTGCTTCGGGCGTCTACGTGCTCGACGACACCTTCAACTCGAACCCGGCGGGAGCGCGCGCTGCGCTCCAGATGCTGGCGAAGGCGCCCGTGACGGGGCGAAGGGTCGTGGTGAGCCCCGGGATGGTCGAGCTGGGTCCGCGCCAGGCAGAGGAGAACGAAGCCTTCGCTCGAGCCGCCTGCGAAGTCGCGTCGACCCTGGTCATCGTGGGGCTCACGAACCGGCGCGCGCTCCTCCGCGGAGCGCGCGGGCGTGGGCGGGCGGTCGTGGTGCGCACCCGGGAGCAGGCCGTGGCGTGGGTGCGCGCGCACCTCGGCCCGGGCGACGCGGTGCTCTACGAGAACGACCTGCCGGACCATTACCCTTGAGCCCCGGCGCCGAGGCGACCGCCGTCGGACCGCCGCAGCCCAGGAGCACGCATGGCCGATCTCACCTCCGACCTCGCTGTCGTCTTCGGCGGCCCGTCCCCCGAGCACGACGTGAGCGTTCTCACCGGTCTGCAGGCCGCGCGTGCCCTAGGTGCGCGCTGCCTCTACTGGACCAAGACGGGTGAGTGGTACGAGGTCGATCCGGGACTCGAAGCGAACGCGTTCGTCGAGGGCGTGCCTCGTGGTGCGACGAGGGTCCAGCTGCTCCTCGAGTCCGGGTTCAGCTCCGAAGCCGGGCGGTTCGGCCGCCCCCGCCCGCTCGGCATCGACGTCGCCGTGGTGTGCTGCCACGGCGGGCCTGGCGAGGACGGCACGCTGCAAGGCGCCCTCGACCTCGCAGGGGTCAAGTACACCGGCCCGACGCTCGCAGGTGCGGCGATCGGCATGGACAAGCTGGCGTTCCGGGCCGTGATGGCAGCAGCGGGCCTGCCCACGCTGCCGCGCGCCCTGCTGGAGGTGACGACGAGCGAGGTCGGCTTCAGCCCTCCCTACATCGTGAAGCCCCGCTTCGGAGGGTCCTCGATCGGCATCGCGGCGAACGTCGCCGACGTCGGGACCGCCGTCGCCCTGCTCGGCGCGAACCGGCACCTCCGAGCCGGGGCGGTCATCGAGCCCTATCGAGCGGACCTCTTCGACCTGCAGATCGGGGTGCGGACGTGGCCCGAGCTCGCGCTCTCTGCCATCGAGCGGCCCTTGCGCACCCCCCGAGCCGGGGGAGCGGCAGGCGAGCCCGAGATCCTCGGGTACGCGGACAAGTACGTCGGCGGTGAGGGCATGGCGAGCGCACCGCGCGAGCTGCCGGCCGACATCGACGAAGGGCTCGGCCGGACGTTGCGGGACGTCGCGAGTGCCGTGGCCCGGCTCTGCTCGGTGCGCGGGGTCGCCCGCGTGGACTTCCTCTCGGACGGCCACGAGCTCTTCGTCAACGAGATCAACACGGTCCCGGGCTCCCTCGCGCGATATCTGTGGATCGACCCGGTGGTGCCGTTCCGCACCCTGCTGTCCGATATGGTCGCAGAGGCCCGCGCACGGCCGTCGCGCCACTACACGGTCGAAGGCGCGGACGGCACGGTCTTGAAGGGGGCGGCGTCGATCGCGGCGAAGCTGAGCTGAGCGGGTTCTTCGGCGCGAGCCCCCGCGAGCTGACGGCGCAGGAGCGCGTAGAGCCGCTCCGTCCGCTCGGAGGGCCTGCCGCCCGGATCGAGCTCGTCCATCTGGTGCTGGCACTCGCGCCATTCGGCGTGGAGGCGGCTCGCGTCACCTGCTGCTGCGGCGACGCGCATGGCCGCACGGGTGAGCGACTCACTGTAGGGCTCCACCTTCCTCGCCTGTGCCAGGGCCCATCGGGCCAGGTCGAGCTCGCCGGAGCCGAGTGCCAGCCGGACGAGCCCGCACGCGCCGTCGACGACCGCGTCGGCGACACGGCGCTCGTGACCCTCTCCGCGCCACCAGGCATAACCGGTGAGGATCCCGCCGAGCGGCTCACCGTCTACGAGCTCGAGCCCCTCTCGAAGCCGCGACAGGGACTCGGCCTGGTCACCCGAGGCCAGACCGTCCCGGAGCAGCGCGCAGGCGCGCAGCGCGTCGACGGTCACCCACGGGGAGAGGCGGTAATGGCCCGACCGGGACGCCGGCGGGAAGAGGAGCTCCCCGTCGGCCGCGACGCCGAGGGCGCGGCGTGCGGCTCCGACCGTGTTGAAGAGGGTCTTGGACGCGGCGTCGGCGTCGGCAGATCCGAGGACCCGCGTGCGGAGCCGGTCACCCGTGACGGGCTCGGGGGCGTGCATGGCGAGGTAGGCGACGACCTCCACCGCTCTGCGGGCACGCTTGGCCGGGAGCTCCGCTTGCAGTCCGACGATGCAGGGGATGGCCGTGAGGAGCCGGACCTCCGCGCCGAGGCAGCCTTCGGGGATGCGCAGCGTGACGCCTGCGGTTCGCCCGTGCACGAGCGGACGCGCCGTGTCGCCCGTGTCGCGCACCTCGGTGTCGCCCGTGTCGCGCGTGTCGCGCACCTCGGTGTCGCCCGTGTCGCCCGTGTCGTCGGCTCCGGCGTCCGTGCCAACCGTGCCGCCTCCGGCGTCCGTGCCAACCGTGCCGCCTCCGGCGTCCGTGCCAACCGTGCCGCCTCCGGCGTCCGTGCCAACCGTGCCGCCTCCGGCGTCCGTGGCCGGCAGGCGTGGTGAGTCGGGGTCGACGAGCGCGTCGACGGCGTCCCTCCAGGAAGGGTGCAGCATCGAGGGCCGCACGGAAAGTCCCAGAGGGTGCGCGCTGGCCGCACGGGAGTCGACGACGACCGTGACGTCCGCGTCGTGGACCTGTCGAGTGGTGAGCACGGCGCAGGCGCGCCGAGCTTCCGCCGAGAGCGCGTCGGGGTCCCCGACGAAGAGCACCTGCGCGCCGGCTGGTCGGTCGCCGGCGCTTCGCGCCGAGCCATGAGCGGCTGCGTCGGCCGCCTCCTGGGCATCATCGGTCACGACGACAGCCTCGTGCCAGGTCCACGTGCGCACCGCGGCGCACATGGCCTGTATGAGCTCCACCGCTCGCGGCCCTACGACCGCGACGCACGACCCGGCCTGGGCAGGGATAAGCCACGTGCCGCGTTCGTCGTCGCCGAGCGGCAGCAAGGTGGCGCACCATGGCTCGCCGTCGGCCAGTACTCGTTGCTGCGCTGTGGCGTCCAGCGGTGCGGTCAGCTGCCAGTTCGCCTGCCCGACACGTCGCCAGCCTTCAACCGCGTCGGGCACGGGTTCGGAGAAGCGCACCTCGACGCCGTCGTGCCCGGCGCGCAGCCATTGCACCGGGCCGGGAGCCGAGGCGAGGGTTGCAGTCGCCGCACGGAGGTGTCGCGCGGCGATCTCCACCAGGTCCACCAGCGCAACTCGTTCGAAAGGTGCGAGGAACGTGCCGAGATCTGCCTCTCGCTCGGTCGGTTCAGGCGTTCGTGCTCCCTCCTCGCGAAGGAATGCGCGGAGACGACGCAGCTGGCGCGCACGGCGAGCGAGCAAGCCCGCAACGAGCGCGCTGATGCCAGCAGCTGCGAGCTCGGCGATCGGAAGTGCCGAGCTCCCGGTCGAGAGCAGGTCCACGGTTCCGAGCTCGTCGCTCGAGCGGCTCGACATGGCAGGTCGAGCCGCTGCAGGTCGCACGGTCCCGCTCAGAGCGTGCCTGGCCGGCACGTCGCCGTAGCGGACGGCCGGGAGCCTCTCGCGCGCGTCGCCCCATTCGACGAGGCAGGGGTCAGTCTCCGCGGCGGACCGCGTGTCCGTCGGCGAGCCGTGGCCGCTCCCGCGCGATGCAGCCACAGGCGCAGTCGCCGCGGCCGTCATCGGTGAGGAAGGGGTCGCAGTCCAAGATTGGACGGCCGAGGTGGCCGCAGCCGGGGTGGAGTGCAGGGTCGAGGTGGCCGCAGCCGGCGTGGAGTGCACAGACGCCCCCGTCGTCGACGCACCGAGGCCGAGGAACGAGGCCGACGCGAGCACGCCCAGCGCAATGCGTGCCGCCAGACGGTCGGAGAACCGGGCGGCCGACGCAACGTCGCCAGACCGTACGCGTGCGGCGACCGACCGGAGGATCGGCCAGGCGCATGCGGCCCAGGAACACCAGGTCACGACGGCGAGCAAGTCGAAGAGGCCGCCCCAGGACACGATTTGGCGTTCGGTCCAGTGGTGAGGAGAGGGAAGGCCGACGAACGCGACGAGCACGCCCGGCACTGCACCGAAGACGAGGAGCGCCGTCGCGGCGCCGACGAGTGCATCCCACAGCGTGCGATGCGTGCGCGGTGGCGGCATCATGCCCCTCGGGGCGCGGGATCGACGACGAGCGTGTACGACACGTCGGCACGCATGCCCGGTGGGAGGGAGAGCGTGACCGTGCATGTCCCACCGCCCTCGGTGTCGTCGAGCTCGATCGAGAGGCCGGACGTTCCTGTACGCGCGACAGAGATGCCTCCGGGGCAAGCGATCTCGAGCTGGAGGGTCGGCGCTCCGTTCCAGGTCGCCTGGGCCGACACCGTTCCACCGCCCGCAGCCACAAAGGACACTGACGTGAGCGGCGTCACGATCGAGCCGCTTCCCGGGTACGCGCCAGTCCCAGTGGATGAGGTCGTCGGTGCCGACGTCCCGGTGCCGGTCCCGTTCGCAGTGCCTGAGGTCGTCGGTGCCGACGTCCCGGTGCCGGTCCCGCTCGCAGTGCCTGAGGTCGTC
>JAJYXS010000097.1 GCA_021801615.1 Actinomycetes bacterium | reverse complement strand
CGTCGTCCGCTCCGAGCGAATCCGCGATAGGTGGACAGACGGCCCGAAGTGGCCGCTATCGCGGACAAGTCCTGGTCATCGGACCGACCCGAGAAGTCGAACGGTCGGCCTGGTTGTCTCCTTGAAGCTGCAGCATGCAGGTGGACGAGGCTATGCACAGCGCCATCCTCGACATGGCCCGGGAACTGGCGATAGCTGGTAGCGGGCAGGACCGGACCGGCCCCCACCTCCCGGACGAGAGGCGCCCTGTGCGGCCCTGTGGGCGTCGAACGGCCCGGGTGAGCCGTCAGCTACGAGTCGGCGTCAGTGGGGACGGCGTGGGCGCCGTGTCGGCCGTAGCGGGAAGCAGCTCACGCCGCCATCGGGCACCCGACGACGGCACACCGAGCCGTCCCCGTCGTGCAGAGAGGGCAGCTGGCAAAGGCGGACTCCCGTGGCCGTTGCACGGCGCTCGCCAGCGGCACGCCGGGCATGCCCGAAGCTGGTCCGGACGCCCTGCGCCGCCGCCACGCCCGCACGAAGAGGTACGCGGCGATGGCGATGCCTGCGATCGCGAGCACGATGACGATCGTCTCTGTCCGGGCTGTTTCGCCGTCGACCTCCTCTGTGCTCCATGTTCCACGAGCGAGTCGTGGCGAACGCGGCGAGCCAGGCGGCGCTCCCCGGGAGACGTGGACGACGCTCCGACACGACCGGCACCGCGTCGCGGTGGTGGCCTGGGTCTCGAAGGTAGATGCACAGCGGGACAAGAGATCGTGGTCATGGACCGAGTATCGCTCTTCGTCGCTGGGAAGGGGTGATCTGAGGTGTCCTCTCCAAGGCCGGCGCAAGAGGACGCTCCCAGCGGCACTCCGCGGGGAGGGTAGGGTCCTCGTCCCCCCGGAGATCAAGCCCCGCCGACGGTCACATGCCACGGGTATGCACCAGCGACTTCGGGCAGGACGGTGCCGAGCATGATGGAAGCCGAGCTTGCCCATGCAGCTCGTCGCCCTTCGTTTGGTTGGTCGACACCAGAGTCCCGTAAGGGGGAGACCAGGCCGTCGAGGTTCTGGAGGAGGTTCAAGTCGGTGTCGATGAGACGGGGCCGTCCACCGCCCTCCCGGCGCACGCGCTCGGATAGCTCCGCCCCGGTGTCCACTTCCTTCGTGCCGGTGAGCACCGTGTGCGAGCTCATCTTCGACGCCGCGACGACCGCCTTCTGGCCCCCCCGCCCGAGCGCTCGTGCCATCGCACGACCATCAGCCCACGCTGGCGCTCGTCGAGGAGCGACTTCATGAACGAGAAGAAGGACTCCAAGGCCTTCCTCGCTCAGCTCCACACGCCAAGGCTATCCCGACACTCTGGTCAAATCGCGGATATTTACCTTGCGAACCTCCCCCGAAGTAAGTATTCCGGGGCTCTCGTATACCAGGCCGAAGTAAGGGAGTGCAGCCAGCCAGAAATCCTTAGCATCATCAGTGTTGCAAGTCTGTCTGCATCTGAGAGACGGTCGATGATTCGACTGCCTCGGGACCGCCGAGCACCGTCAGCCTTGTGACGTGCTTAGGCGGTGTTGTAATGCCCGCTCCCGTCTTACCCATCAACTCCAAGAACGCCGTCAGGTACGGACCGAGCGTCGAAGGGTTCTCGGTCAAAAGAAGCGGGGTTGTGCGTGTATGTGTCGGCGTCTCCAACACCGCGCCGGCCAAGCCGTCCGTGTAGAAGTCACCGCGAGCGACGAGAACCGCGTGGTTCTCGGGCTGCCAGCCGAGGCCGCTTGTCGCGCTGGTCAGCTCGAACTTCGCGAGCTGGACCGCCGTGTCGGTGTAGTCCTTGCCCGCGATACGAAGCACGGAGTACCCGTCGGCCTCGAGGGTCGCGATGACTGTGTTCGTCACCGCGAGCTGGCCACCCATCACGATGACCTGCTGGACGCCCAAGTCGGCAAGCGCACCGGCAGCTGTCGGTGACAAGGCGTCTGGTGTCGTGAGGAGGATCGGCACGCCCATCTGGTAGGAGAGAGCACTCGCTGATTCCGCGTCATACCAGCTCCTACCGGTTGCAAGGATCGCGGTCTTGAGTGTCCCGCCGAGGCTCGGGCGCGACGACGCGCTCCCGGCGGTGTCGTTGAACTTGCCGTTTCCACCTGTGACGTTGACGCCGAGGTATGCACCTTGGAAGTGCATTTCAGCTGCACGTCCCACGTACTCGGCGACACGCTCCGCGGTGCCGTACTGGGTCTCGCCGTAGAGACGGACAACCGAGAGGTATACCTGCTTTCCTGTCGCCTTGCTGAGCGACTTGCCACCGCATGTGTACGCGGGCGTTGCCTCGATCTTGGCGACGACCGTTGTGCTGATCGCAAGAGGTCCGCCGACCACGTAGACCGTCTGGATCCCCTCGGCCCGCAAGGCGCTGGCCGTCACCGACGAGAGCTGTGCGGTCGGGGTGAGGAGGGTGCCGGTTTGCAGGTATGAGGCCAGGTCCTGGCTCGCGAGCGCGTCCGAGTAGTAGTTGTCTCGGGCGAGCACGACGTCGTGCCCTGACGGGCAGACAGGTGGTGTTGCGTTCCCGTCGTACACGCTCTCGAGCTCTGCGGCCGCGGTGGCATCCGCTGTCGAACCGTAAATCCTGGGTGTGGCGGGCTCGAAGGTGAGGAGGGCCGTCCCCGAGGAGGCGTCGAATGTCGAGGTCCCTCCGTAGCTGCCGACGATCGTGTCCTTCCCCACTGGCGCGGTCGTGGCGCTGCAGTGACCCGAGCCGCTCGCCGAGAGCCTCGCGGTGCAAAGGTTAGTCGAGCCGGTGGAAAAGACCACTGTGCCGCTCGGTGTCCCTGTTGTGGAGGTCACCTTCGCCGAATAGGTGACGTTCCCTCCCTCGATGACCAGCGTCGGTGTGACCGAGATCGTGGTCTTCGTCGAAGCGCGCACGCGAGACGGCGGCGGGGG
>JAJYXS010000139.1 GCA_021801615.1 Actinomycetes bacterium | reverse complement strand
TGCCGAGGGTGAAGACGAACTCCCAGTTGCCGGGAACGAGGACCAGCGTCGTGGCCACGAGCATGCCCGCGACGAGCACGCTGAACGCCCTGCTGCCCACGGCCACCTCGGTCAGGCGGGCCGGAGCCCTGAAGGCGAGGGTCGGCGGGTCGCAGCTGGCGAGGGGATCTCGCGCCGCCGGTTGCCGGAAGGTCCTGCGGGCAACCAGCGCGACCGCCAGGACCACGAAGGGGAACGCCGGACGCAGACCGGAGGACAGGATCGACCCGGTGGGCAGGTAGCCCGCGAGCAGCTGCTGGGCGATGCCGAGCCCGATCGCTCCGATCAGGGTGAACGGCAGGCTCTCGAAGCCGCCGATGGCCGCTGCCGCGATCGCGGCGACGAGCAGGGCGGTGAAATTCGACGAGCTGACCGTCGCGTAGATCGGGGCGAGCAGCACCCCGGCCAGCCCCGCGAGCAGGCTCGAGAGGACCCATGCGGACGCGCTCGTGCGATCGGCGCGCACGCCGGAGAGCTCGGCCATCCGCGGGCTCTCCACCACCGCCCGCATACGCAGCCCGAGACCGCTCGACTGCAGCACCACGGCGAAGGCGACGACGACGGCGACGGTGATCACGGTGGTCGACAGCTCCTCGCCGCTCACCGGGGTGCTGCCGAGGTGGAAATAGATCCTCCACGGCTGCAGCACGAGAGAAGACGGGAGCCGTGTGGCGGTCCCGATGATCATCTGCGTCACGCTCGGGATGGCGATGAGGATCCCGAGCGCCGGGACGAGCTTCACGAGCGGGCCCGACGTCCGGGTGTAGCGGAAGAGGAAACGCTCCATGGCGAGGCCGATGGCGGGGCTCGCGAACAGGACCGCCACGACGAAGGCGGCCCACCCCGGCCAGCCGTCGTGCACGGCGATGGAGAAGATGACGGCCGACACGTACGCCTGGGCGCCGAAGGCCAGGTTGAACACGCCGGACGCCCGGTAGGTGAGCACCAGCCCGGCCGCCATGAGCGCGTACGCGCACCCGTAGGGGATGCCGGGCAGGAGGAACGAGAGGAAGAGCGCCACGACGTGCCCGCCCGCTCCCGGTCAGGCCGGCGGCACGCCGGCTGGCACGGGGTTCAGGATCCTGATCGGCTTTGTGACGGGAGGCGCCGGCGTCTCGAAGCAGCTGAACACGCTCTTCGGGGTCCCGTAGACGGGCACGAAGGCCTTCCCCTCCGCTCGGACGAAGGCCGAGCAGTTGAGCGGGCCCGAGCTCGTGTGCGCCGTTGCCCAGTCGACCGGCGCGAGGATTGTGTCGGCGGTGAACGACGTGATCTTGTTGATCGCCTTCACCAGACGGCTACGGGTCAGGTCGCGGCCCACCGCTCGCATGCCCTGCACGAAGAGGGCGGCGCTCGTCCAACCAGCGAGCGCCGTCTCCGAGGGCAGGGTGTGAGGAAAGTGCTTGTGGAGCATCCTCTCGAACTGGTCCATGCCGGGATAGACGCCGGGATGGAGCTTCGTCACCTCGAAGGGGACGTTCGGCTCGAAGAAGTAGACGCCTTGCATCGCCGTGGTGTACTGGCGGATGGCGCTCTCGTCGTAGCCTGTCGCCCACACCTGCGTCACGCCCTTCATGCCTGTCGCTCTCATCGTCTCCGACAGCAGCACGTCACCGCTGAGTGTCATGCACGAGACCACCATGTCCACCTTGGCGCGCTTCATACGGGTCACGTCGGCATGCAGGTCGGTCGCGGGAGCCGGGATCGCGAGATCCTCGTAGGCGACGGGGACGTGGTACTTGCGGAGCCCCTTCAGCATTCCCTGGCACCCCTCCTGTGACTGGGCGACGTCGTAGGCGAGCACCGCCGCCGCGTGGTCGTGGTGCTGCTGGGCCACGAACGCGGGCTGGACGACGGGAGAGGTGAAGTTGATGTACGAGCCGTTGTTGCCGTACAGGCTCGGTCCGTCCATCCACTGGGGGTTCACGTTCAGCCCGAACGTCGGCACGCCCTGCGCGGCGAGGAACTTGCCGCCGGTGAACAAGGCGGTCGCAACCGGCAGCACCGCGAACACGCGGTCCTCGTCGACGAGC
This sequence comes from Actinomycetes bacterium, assembly GCA_021801615.1. Taxonomy (GTDB): domain Bacteria; phylum Actinomycetota; class Acidimicrobiia; order Acidimicrobiales; family RAAP-2; genus JAJYVT01. Next base: position 16,112 of record JAJYXS010000139.1, on the reverse strand, counting down.
GTCCGGGCCTGGCTCGCGTCGATCGACGGGCTCGACTGGTCGTCGAGCGTGTAGGCGAGATCGATCTTCCGGCCGTCGATACCGCCCTTCGCGTTCACCATGTCGAAGTAGGCGCGCGCTCCTGTGACGATCGGGGCGAACAGCGCGGGCAGAGGACCCGTCTCCGACACGAGCGCGCCCACGACGACGCGTTTGGGGTACACCCCGGCCGTGTTGCCCGAGGGCGCCTTGGCGGCAGTCAAGGTGGACCCCAACAGCCCCAACAGCAGGAACGCCATCAGCGAGGCGGCCACGACCTGCCCCGAGCGCACAGGCCAGCGGCCTCGCACGCCCCTCGAGAGGTGCCGCTGCGCCGAGCGCTTCGCCGGCCGCGCCACGCTCCAACGCCGCGGCGGGCTCCCTGGCCGCGTCACGTTCCCGGGTCGCGCCACTCCCTCCGCCCGCCCCGCGTGCATGCGCAGACCCATCGCGTGCTCCTCCATCATCGTCGCATGCTGCGTCGCCGGGCACCCCACGTTACCGTGCCGGAGCTCCTGCCCACGTCTTCGCCGAGCCCTCGCCCAGCCCTCGCCACGCCAACGTGACGCCCCGGGCGTCGTGCCCGTCGTCGCCCAGCGCGCCACCCGGCGCGTCACGAAGGGCGCGTCACGAACGGCGCGTCACGAACGGCGTCGTGTGGCTCGGCCCCGAAGGATCAGCCGGGACGTCGAACGAGAGGTCCCGGGCCGCGACCGTGGGCCGGCAGCCGCCGGACAACCGCCTCCTGCGTCCGCCCGTCCCTGGGCACCACCAGTTCGAGCCGTGGCGACACCCGAGGATCGGGCGCCTGCCCGCCTCGACCCCGTACGTCGCGTGCCACGAGGCGCAAATCGCCCGCCTCGCTCGCAAGACGGCCGGCGGCTACGGGCTCGACGGAGAGGCGGAACTGCTCCCAGCGACGCGCTGCCCAGAGGATCGTGGCGGTACCGAGCACGAGCGGCGCCACCCAGTCGAGGAGCGTGAAGAGCACGGGGCCCGACAAGATCGCGGTCGTGCCGCACGCAGCGGCCACGACCAGCGACCCCACGCCCCACGTCAGCGTCATCTGGACGTTCACTTCGCGAAAGCGCGGGTCGTCGCGCACCCCCGGCGCGACCAGCGGAACCGTGTAGGCCTCGCTCAACGGCGTGAACGGGAGCGAGCCGAACGCCACCAGGCTCAACGACGCGACGGCAAGTGCCCGAGGAAGGCCGACTTGATGGTCCCACCCGTGGAAGGCCAGCCCTGAGGCAAGGCAGAGCGCGAACACCCCGAGCGCGACCCGTGGCAGCATGGAGGGCCTCCCGCGCCAATAGGACAACGTCACGAGCCCGAGGCTGCAGGCGAGCGCGCCACCTCCGGCCCAGGCCACCCCGAGCCCCAGCTTGCGGTCCACCACGACGAACACCAGCCACGGCAGCATGTCCGCGTACGCCTCGGCGTCCATGAGCGCTCCTCGTTCGGGGACTCTCCGCTCGGGAACCGCAGCGGCCGGGAGCAGCGGGTTCCCAGTGCCGAACAGGCCGCTCGGCTAACATTTGTCCACAGTAACTTGCCGGGAGACCTCTGGCACTTCAGGAGCGGAGGGAACAAGGTGCAACCCGCCAACCGCCCAGGGGCTGCGCGATGACGGCGCGGTCGGACCCCTTCGGCTCATCGTCGGTCGGCCACGGGCTCGACCAAGGCGACCAAGGGGTCGACCAAGGGGTCGTCGAGCTCGTCGAGGCCATCGACAACGCACGGTCCGTGCTGCGCACGATCGGCGACCACGCGCTGAGCGACCTCGGCGGAGGGATCACCACGATCCAGCTGCGTCTCCTCGAGCGGCTGGAGCGGCTCGGCGAGTCCAGGCTGATCGATCTCGCCGACGCGCTCTCGATCGCGCCGTCTACGGCCACCCGCCTGTGCGACACGCTCGCGGAACGTCAGCTCATCGTGCGGCATCGCCGCGGCAGGGACCGTCGCGAGCTGCAGATCCGGCTGACCGGCGCGGGCACGCAGCTCCTCGAGGCGGTGCGCCGTCGCACGGTGACCGAGTGGGCGCAGGCTCTGGCACGCGTCAGCGAAGAGGACCGCCGCGACGTCGTACGCGTCCTCGGGAAGATCTCCCCGGGCGTCACCGACGGATCGCCCGCCGAGCCCGCCCACGGGCTCTCCGCCTGACCGTCAGCGCAGGGGGCGCAGGGGGCGCAGGGGGCGCAGGGGCCGCGCACGGCTGGGCGCCCGGCTCGTCGTCACCGCCGTCCGCGCTCCTGCCCTGGTTCCCTGTACCCGTGAACCCTGCGCAGGACGGTCGCGGCCTGCTCGGGCAGCCTGCCCTGGTTCCCTGTACCCGTGAACCCTGCGCAGGAGGGTCGCGGCCTGCTCGGACAGCCTGCCCTGGTTCCCCCTGCGCCGTGTGCCCGCGAACCTGGCTGGACCTTGCCTGAACCTCACCGAGAATCCTCCCAGCGAATCGTCCTGCTGGCGGCTCGTGCGGGCGTACCGTCGGACCGGTGGCCGATCGCCAGCTCGACGACCCGCTGCAAGACGGCAGGCACCCGGTCGTGCACCGGTGGGCGGTGCTCGCGATCCTCTGCGTGAGCCTTCTCGTCACGAGCCTCGACACCACGATCCTGAACGTCGCGATCCCCGACATCATCCGATCGCTGCATGCGTCGACGAGCGAGATGCAATGGGTCGCCGACGCCTACGCCGTCGCGTTCGCCGGGCTGCTGCTCGTCCTCGGCAACCTGGGCGACCGCCTCGGACGCAAGTGGGTGCTCGCCGCAGGCGTCGCCGTGTTCGGCCTCGGATCGACGGCCTCCGCGTTCTCGGGAGACCCGGCACACCTGATCGCCGCGCGCGCGGTCCAGGGGGTCGGCGCGGCGGCCATCATGCCGGCCACCCTGTCGGTGCTGACCAACGTCTTCACCGACGCGCGCGAGCGCGCGACGGCGATCGGCTTCTGGTCGGGGACGACCGGCCTCGGCGTGGCGATCGGCCCGGTCGTCGGCGGCTGGCTCCTCGCCCACTACTGGTGGGGCTCGGTGTTCCTCGTCAACGTGCCCATCTGCGCGTTGGGCCTCGCCTTCGTGCTGTGGCTCGTCCCGGACTCGAAGGACCGCCACGCGAAGCAGCCCGACATCGCCGGCGCGGTCCTCTCCACCGGGGGGATGTCGCTCGTCTTGTGGGGGATCATCGACGCGCCGACCGCGACGTGGTCCTCGCCGACGGTGCTCGCGTCCGTCCTGGGGGGCGCGGGCGTGCTGGTCGCGTTCGTCGCCTGGGAGCAGCGCACGGACCACCCGATGCTGGAGCTCTCCTTGTTCCGCTCGAGGCGGTTCACGGGCGCGATCCTCGCGATGGCGCTCGTGATCTTCGCCCTCACCGGCGGGCTCTTCATGCTCACGCAGTACCTCCAGTTCTCCCTCGGCTACAGCGCGTTCGGGACGGGCCTGCGGATCGCGCCGATCGCGCTGCTCCTCCTCGTGGTGGCGCCCCTGTCGATCGTTTTCGACCGGAAGCTCGGCACGAAGCCCGTCGTGCTCGCCGGGATGGGTCTCGTGGCTGCGGGGTTCGCCATGCTCTCGTCCACGTCGGTCGGCAGCGGGTATGCCCACGCGCTGCCGGCCTTCGTGGCGATGGGCGTCGGCGTCGGGCTCGCGTTCGCACCTTGCACGGAGGCCGTCATGGGGGCGGTGCCCCTCGAGCGTGCCGGCGTCGGTTCGGCGACCAACAGCGCCCCGCTCGAATTCGGCGGGGCAGCGGGGGTCGCGGTGCTCGGCAGCGTGCTGAACAGCCGCTACGGCCACACGCTTGCGCCACTCCTCTCGCACGCGCACGTCCCGTCGAGCATCGTCTCGCTCATCGAGGGGTCGCTGGGGGGAGCGATCGAGGTCGCCTCCGCGGCAGGAGGTCGGCTCGGCGCCGAGCTGATGGCGACCGCGCGGCATGCGTTCGTCGGCGGCATGGACCTCGCAGTGACCGTGGCCGCGCTCGTCGTCGGGATCGCCGCGATCGTCGTGGTCGCGGTGCTCCCGAACCGCGCGCCGCCCAGGACCGCTCAGCCAACCGAGGGCCGAGGGGACGCGCCGGGGGACGCGAGCGCACGGCGTACCGCGCGAGCGATCTCGACGTCCTCGCGCGACCTCACGACGACGACGGCCGGGCTCACCCCGGGAGAGGAGACCACCCGGTCGCCGGTGCCGCCGGACGGCGGAGCGGTCGCGTCGGCGAGCGCCGGCTCCACCTCTTGACCGGCCCCGGGCTCGCCGGCGCGCTGCTCGTCGGCCCCGGGCTCGTCCTGCCGGGGCACATCGACGCCGAGCACGCCGAGCCCTGCGCACACGTCGGCACGAAGCCTCGAGGACCCCTCTCCCGCGCCACCCGTGAACACCAGCGCGTCGATCCCGCCGAGCGCGACGACCATCGCGCCGATCTCGCGCTGGAGCCGGTAGACGTACACGTCGTAGGCGCCGGCGCACTCGGGGTCCCCGGCGTCTGCGCCGGCGATCACCTGGCGAAGGTCCCCCGTGCGACCCGAGAGGCCGAGCAGCCCCGAGCGGTGCTCCAGATCGCCCTCCGCCTCTTCGACCCCCACTCCGTGGCGCATCGCCCAGAGCAGCGCCCCGGGGTCCACGTCGCCGGGCCTGGTCGCCATCACGAGGCCGGCGACGGGCGTGAACCCCATCGTCGTGTCGACGGACCGGCCGCCCGCCACCGCCGCGAGCGAGGCGCCCGCACCGATGTGCGCCGTGACGAGACGCGTGGACGCCAGCGGACGCCCGAGGAGGTCCGCGGCGCGCCTGCTCGCCCACGCATGGCTGAACCCGTGGAACCCGAAGCGGCGGATGCCGAGCTCGGCGCGCCAGCTCCGCGGCAACGCGTACGTGGCTGCCTTGGCGGGAAGGGTCGCGTGGAAGCTCGTGTCGAAGCACGCGACCTGCACGAGCCCCGGCCGCCGTCGGCGCAGCTCGTGCACGGCCTCGAGCGCCGGCGGGTTGTGCAAGGGAGCGAGATCGGCGAGGCGCGAGAGCTGCGCGTCGGACCGGGAGTCGATCACGAGCGGCTCCACGAATTCCGCACCTCCGTGGACGACGCGGTGCCCGATCGCGTCCGCAGGCGGGGACGCGTCCAGGAACCCCTCGAGCGCGGCGCCGACGTCCAGCTCGTCCGAGCGGCGCAGGTCCTCGTGCGCCAGCAGCCGGTCGCGCTCTCCGAGCAGGCTCAGCTTCAGACTGCTCGACCCCGCGTTCACCACGAGCACGCGCACGAGCCCCACCTTGCCAGAACGTCCGGCCTTCCGTCGCTTCCGGCCGCATCCGGGCACACATCCGGCAACACATCCGGGCGCAGCCGGCCGCGTCCGGCTGCATCCGGGCACACATCCGACAACACATCCGGGCGCATCCCGGGCGCAGCCGGCCACGTCCGGCCCGGGACGCCTGCTCATCTCCCCCGTTCGTCTCGGCTCCCCTCGGCGCCTGACACCAGCCTGCTTGCTAGCGTCGGGTGCGATCCACAGTCAGTCCCGTCCCGCCGTCGCCGCCAGGTCCGCCGCCGTCGCCCGGTCCGCCGTCGTTGCCCGCCGCGCCGTCGTTGCGCCGCCGCTGCTCGGCCGCCCAAAGGAGACCCCATGAGCATCGAACCGAGCTCCTCTGCAACGGCCGATCGACCTGCGACGGCCGCCTACCGGGCCGCGCGGGACCAGCTGCTCGCCCTGAGCGGCGACGATCAGCGGGCACGTGCGGAGTTCTCCTTCCCCGACGTCGGGCCGGTCTTCAATTGGGCGCACGACTGGTTCGACCCGGTCGCACGTGGCAACGCACGTCTCGCCCTCGTCGTCGTCCGTGAGGACGGGACCCGAATTCCTCTGACGTTCGCTCAGCTCTCGTCCAGGTCCGACCAGGTGGCCGCATGGCTGCGCAGCGTCGGCGTGCGCGCAGGCGACCCGCTCGTCGTCATGCTCGGCAACCAGGTCACGCTGTGGGAGACGATGCTCGGGGCGATGAAGCTCGGCGCCGTGATCGTCCCCACGACCACGGCGCTCGGGCCGCCCGACCTCTCCGACCGGATAGCCCGATCGAAAGCGCGCTTCGTCGTCTGCAACCCTGCCGACGCGCCGAAGTTCGACGACGTCCCCGGCATGTACGGGCGGATCTCGGTCGGCCGGGTGCCGGGCTGGCAGAACCTCGAGGAGGCATACGGCCTCGACGCCGCACCCGTCGACCACCCGCAGAGCGCGGCGGACGACCCTCTGCTCCTCTACTTCACTTCCGGCACCACCAGCAAGCCCAAGCTCGTCGAGCACACGCAGGTCTCCTACCCCGTCGGTCACCTGTCGACGATGTACTGGCTCGGCACGCGGCCCGGTGACGTGCACTGCAACATCTCGTCGCCCGGCTGGGCGAAGCACGCTTGGTCGTGCCTGTTCGCTCCCTGGGCAGCGGAAGCAACCTTGCTCGTCCTCGACTTCGCCCGCTTCGACCCTTCGGTCCTGCTTTCGAGATTGCGCGAGGAGCACGTCACGACGTTCTGCGCGCCGCCCACCGTGTGGCGGATGCTCATCAAGTCAGACCTCTCCGGCGGACCTGGCGCGCTCCGAGAGCTCGTCGCGGCGGGAGAGCCGTTGAACCCCGAGGTCATCACCCAGGTACGCCAGAAGTGGGGTCTCACGATCCGCGACGGCTACGGGCAGACCGAGACCACCGCGTCGATCGGCAACCCGCCCGGCGCGCCGCTCGTGCCCGGCTCGATGGGCCGGCCCCTTCCGGGAGTGCCCGTGAGGCTCCTCGACGTCGCGACCGGGTCCCTGGTGGAGGGACCGGGCGAGGGCGAGATCTGCCTCGACCTCGGCGCGCGGCCGCTCAGCCTCATGGCGGGCTACCGGGACGGGGGCGAGGAGGCGATGGCCGGCGGCTACTACCACAGCGGCGACGTGGCGGTCCGTGACGCCGACGGCTACCTCACGTTCGTCGGCAGGACCGACGACGTCTTCAAGTCGTCCGACTACAAGATCAGCCCGTTCGAGGTCGAGAGCGTCCTCATCGAGCATCCTGCCGTGGCGGAGGCGGCCGTCGTGCCGTCTCCCGACGAGCTCCGCCTCAGCGTGCCGAAGGCCTACATCGCGCTCGTGCCCGGAACCGAGCCCTCCCGCGAGATTGCGCTCGAGCTCTTCCGCTTCGCGCGCACGCGCCTCGCGCCCTACCAGCGGGTCCGGCGCATCGAGCTCTTCGAGCTCCCCAAGACGATCTCCGGAAAGATCAGGCGCGTCGAGCTGCGCGCCCGCGAAGGCACGGATGCCGCGCGCAGCTCGGAGTGGCGCGAGGAGGACTTCCCCGAGCTCAGGTCCTGAGGCCTCGGCGCACGGAGGGGCGCCATACGGAGGGGCGTCATGCGGAGGGGAGGCGCACGGACGGGCGCCGGATCGAGGGGGCCGCATGGAGCGAGGGCGCCAGATCGAGGGGGCCGCATGGAGCGAGGGCGCCAGCGCGACGAAGCCCCTGGGGCGGAGGGAGGTTGCCAGGGGCCTCGTCGTTGGCTGGCACCCGGTCATGCGGCCGGGCACCGAAATTCTACCGGCCGCCGCCGGGACTCGGGCATCGAAGATCGGGTGGTTGGGACCTCTGATGTCCGACGTGAACGTTGGACACCGAAAGTCCGGAAGTCGAACGTCGTACCTCGGCATCGGGACCAGGGCCGGCCCGCCATTCGCCTCCCCTCAGCGCACACCCGAGGGGCGGAACTGGAGGCTGATGCGCGGGCCAGTGGCTCGCCTGCTCTTCGGGACAGCGTGGTCCCAGGTCCGCTGGCAGCTCCCGCCCATCACGAGCAGGTCGCCGGCCGACACCTGCAGAGCCCTGGCATGCCCGCCGCCGCGCGGGCGCAGGAGGAACCGGCGCGTCGCACCGAGGGAGACGATCGCGACCACCGTGTCCTCCGCCGAGGCGCGCCCGATCCGGTCGCCGTGCCACGCGACGCTGTCGTCGCCGTCTCGGTACAGGCAGAGCCCGACGGTCTCCAGCGGCTCGCCGATCTCGGCTGCGTAGTAGCCGCTCAGGACCGAGCGCATCTCCGCCACTGCCGGGTCGGGAAGCGCGTCATCCCGCTCGTAGAAAGACGAGAGCCTCGGCACGTCGACGATCCGCTCGTACATCAGCCGTCGCTCCGCCTTCCAGGGCACCGCCCGCTCGAGACGACAGAACAGCTCCCCGGCTCCCCCCACCCAGCCCGGGCGGAGGTCCAGCCAGGCGCCCTGGCCCAATGTCCTCCGCACCAAGCCTTCCGAGACGGGTCGGAGGACGACCTGCTCACCGGCAGCGAAGAGCGTGTCTTGCAGCATCGACACAAGTGTAGCGAACACACGTTCGCCTCGCCGCACGGCGTCCTGCGCTGGACCCGCACGCGCACCCTCGTGGCGCATGTCGATCCGGGCCGGGCTCGCGAAATCATTGCAGGCGGGCCTGCGGCCGAGCGAGCGGAGGCCGAAGAGCGGAGCGACTTTCAGGCCCGCGCGCCTCGAGGTCGGCTGTCGCAGCCGTACGGTCGTTGCCAGGCGGCGGACAGGGAGGCAGATAGACGGCCGACGTGAACTGCGCCGCGCTCGCGTGGAGCAACCAGACCGAACCCTTCTCGTGCGGACCGCCCGGTCCGAAGGCGAGCGTGCCGGGCTGGACGAGCTCTCGCTGGAGCGCTTCGATCGTCTCGCCGTGCGTGCAGACCACGACGTTGTGGCGTCCGGACGCCAGGGCCCGCAGCAGCCTGGCCGCCCCACGGCCGGCCTGCGGACCGAGTGTCTCGGAGGTCTCGACCGTGATGCCCAGCTCCGTCGCGAGCGGCTCGATGGTCTGAAGGCAGCGCACGAGCGGGCTTGAAACCACCCGCCGAGGCCGGTAGGGCACGAGCAGCCCCACGAGCGCGAGCGCCTCTCTCCGGCCTCGCCCGTTCAGAGGTCGGAGACGGTCGTCGCCGAGCCAGCGGTCCTTGGACCCGGCGTGCGCATGCCGGACCACCGCCAGCACCATGCGTTCGACCCTACGCGAGCGGACCCTACGCGATCGCACGGGATTCGACGACCGGACCGATCGCACTGACCGGTACGGACCAGACCCTACGCGATCAGACGGGATCCGCTCGGCGGTCCCTCGACGAGTCACCCCGGCGCGCCTGTCCGGCCCGCGCCATGCTGTGCGCGATAGGCCGCGAGCCAGGCGCCGAACTCCTTCGCCACGATCCTGGCACCGGTGAGGCCGTCTGCCTCCGAGGAGGCGAGGAAGACCGCAGGCGGCCCCATGATGCCGGCGGGCAGAAGAGCCGCCCGCCGATCTTCGGGCAGCTCGTCGGGGATCATCCCGCTCTGGGTCGCGCCTCCCGGCAGGAGCACGTTGACCGCGATCCCGTACGGGCGCAGGTCCTCGGTCATGATGGCGCTCAGCGACTCGGTGGCCGCGCGGGAGGGGCCGTAGGGGACGAAGCCGCGTCGCCCCATCGTGGCCTCGTTGACCGACACGTTCACGAACCGCCCTTTGCCCTGCTCGAGGAAGTGGAAGGCGAAGGCACGAGCCACGAGGAAGTAGCCGCGCAGGTTCGTCGCGACGACGTCGTCGAACGCCGCGGGGCCCACCTCGAAGAAGGGCTGGGGGTGCTCGAAGAACCGCGGATTGACCGTCCGCATGCCGATGCCTGCGTTGTTGATGACCATGTCCACGCCGCCCAAACGCACGATCGCTTCGCGTACCGCGAGCGTGACGGAATCCGCGTCGCGCACGTCGACGGGGATCTCGACCGCGGAACCCTGCCCGCGAAGCCGCGTCACGCTCTCTGCGAGACGGTGTCCGGGGCGCGCCGCGACGCCGACCGCGGCACCGGCAGCGACGAGCGCCGTCGCCATCGCCGCGCCGAGCCCGCTCGTCGCGCCGGTCACCACGACTCGCGCGCCGTCGATCCGAGGAGCTCCTGTGTGCATCCGCCCTCCTCCCTGTCGATTGTGTACCGTTTGTGTATCGTTGCAGCCCAGGACGTTCGCACCCCGGGCGGCCGGCGCGAACGTGCACGCACAGCCAGAGCGGGCCGTGGACGGGAGGTCGGACCGATGGCATTGACGAGGACGGATCTCATCCCTGACGCTGCGGGCGTGGCACCCGCGCGGACCGGCTCCCAGGAGACGGGAGCCTTCAGGGTCATCCCGCTGCGTGCGCTGCCGGTGGTGGCTGGGGTGCTCGTGCTGCTCGTGATCGCGATCGCCGGCAACTGGCTCTGGGCGCTCGACTTCTTCCATGTCGCAAGCGGAGCGTTGTGGTCCGCCATCGACCTTTTCCTCGGGTTCGTGATCGGACCGATCATGGCAAGAATGTCGATCCCGGCGCGCGTCGAGTTCTCGAAGCGGCTCATGCCGAAGATGGTCGTGCTGATGCCCACCCTCGTCGTCTGCACGCTCGCTGCCGGCTGGCAGCTCGCCCGGCACCTGGGGAACCTCTCGACCGCGTACCCCGACCACGCATGGGTGGTCGCGTCGATGGTCGTCGTCGCGGTGATGGCGATCGTGGCGATCGGCTTGCTCGAGCCGGCCAACCTCGCGGTGCTCTTCGAGCTCCGGAAGCCGCAACCCAACGGCGAGCTGATCGGACGGCTCATGCGGAGGTTCATCTACGCCGCCGGGGTCACCGGCGCGATGCAGATCGCCACGCTCGTCATCATGTCCCGCCTCGCGACCGGCTGAGGCAGACCATCGTGGACGCCTCCAACGCCTCCTCTCGACCCGGCTCGGACCCAGAGCCGGGCGCGTCGGGCGCTACGCGCGACGCGTTCGCGGGCCGGCCGCCGGTCCCGCTCGCGTGCCTGTCGTCGATGGGGCTCGTGCTCGTGAGCGGGATCTACCTTGCCTCGTACCTCCCACGTCGAGCGCCGCTCGGCCCTGCGATCGGCCTCGTCGCTGCAGCAGGAGCCGCGCTGCTCCTTGCGGTCGCCATGGTCGCCCGGCTGCGGGATTTCGCCTGGGGAAGCTTCTTCCTCGTCGTGAGATGGGCTTCGCTCGCCTACCTCGTGATCGCGGGCATCCTCGAGTACGTCTTCGTCGACGACGGGACGCGCGGAGCGATGCTCACCGTCCTCACGTTGTCGCTCCTCGTCTTCGCGGTCGACATCCCGCTGCTCTTCGGGTTCTCGGTGGCCCGTTTCCAGACACCTCGGATCCGCAGCTGAGCGAACCATCCTCTGCCACGGGGGCGTCACGGGGGTCGGCGCCCGGGGGCGTCGGGTCGGGTCGGCAAGGGCGTCACGGGGGTCGGCGAGGGCTTCACGGGTCGGCGCCCGGGGGCGTCGGGTCGGCAAGCCGCCGGCGAGGTCGGGTCCTGCCGGCGAGGTCGGGTCCTGCCGGCAAGGTCGGGTCCTGCCGGCGAGGTCGGGTCCTGCCGGCGAGGTCGGGTCCTGCCGGCGAGGTTGGGTCCTGCCGGCGAGGTTGGGTCCTGCCGGCAAGGTCGGGTCCTGCCGGCAAGGTCGGGTCCTGCCGGCGAGGTTGGGTCCTGCCGGCGAGGTCGGGTCCTGCCGGCGAGGTTGGGTCATGTCATGGGGACAGCCGGTCGACCCTCCAACCGTCCGGCTCACGTCGATACCTGAGACGGTCGTGCAGTCGGTCCGCCCCCTCTTCCCAGAACTCGAACGTCGAGGGAAGGATCCGGTAGCCGCCCCAACGCTCCGGCCGCGCCGGCACGATGTCGTCGAGGGCGGCAACCGCCGCCTCGAGGTCGTGCCTGCTCTCGATCACCGTGCTCTGGTACGAGGCGACCGCGCTCCTCCGCGACGCGGCCGGGCGCGTCGACCAGTACCGATCGGACTCCTCGGCGGTCGTCTTTGCGACCGTGCCGCTGAGACGCACCTGACGGTGGACCGGAAGCTGCCAGCGCAAGACGGCCGCCGCACGCGGATTGTCTTCGAGGTCCTTCGCCTTGGCGCTCCCGTAGTCGGTGAAGAACACGACCCCTTGGTCACGACCGCGAAGGAGCACGTAGCGTGCCGACGGCTCTCCGTCACGGCTCGACGTCGCGACGCACATGGCCTCGGGCATCGGCTCACCCGCGGCGCGTGCCGCCTCGAGCCATTCGCCGAGCTGGAGCATCGGGTCGCGGTCCAGGTCTTCGGGCTCCATCAGATCAGCATCCGTCGTGAGCCAACATCATCCATGGGGAGCCATCGTGCCCCGCCGACATGCCCTCGCGCCAACGGTCAGCCCGTCGCGACGTCGGCTCGCGCCAACGGTCAGCCCGTCGCGACGTCGGCTCGTGCCGTCCCGAGGTCGTCGTAGGCGGTGGCGAAACGCCTGATCGCCGCGGCACACACTTCGTCGCGTTGCAACGTGCCGAACGACAGCGTGTGCAACCACGTCGCGAGGCCGAAAGCCGGCGTACCCCGGTACCGGTCCCACGCCCTGGCGAACGACGGCGCGCCGACGCCGGCCATCGCCAGCGCCTCGAGGTACGTTGCAAGAAGCTCCCGCTCGTGGCGACGGCGGACCTCCACGTCGAGCGAGCCGACGAGGAAATAGCCCACGTCGTGGGACCAATGGCCCACACGCGCGAGCTGCCAGTCGAAAAATCCGGTCTGCCGGCTCGCCGTCGCGTAGGTGTTGCCGGGGTGCGGGTCGCCATGGAGCACCGTGCGGGGTCTCGTCGCCGCAATCGCCGCGCTGCGCCGGAACTGCCCGCTGAGCATGCGAGCCCCGATCCCCCGCGGCAGTGACAGAGGCTCCCCCGCGACTTCCTCTGCCCGTCGCAGGCCCCGCGCAAGGCTGGCGGTCGAGACCGTTCCCCACACAGGACCGAGGCGCCACACGCACAGATGAGCGAGAGACGCCGGAAGCGGGCGATCCCAGTGCGCCGCGTGCAACGCGGCGAGGCCCTGTAGCCCTGAGCGGACCGCGTCCAGCGAGAGAGGTGCCAGCCCGTCGTGCGGCTGGCCGCCCGAGGCGGCCACGTCTTCGGCTACCACTACGCACGCGGCCCGGGAGCGGTCGACACCTCCTCCGTAGAAAACCGGGTGGTGAAGAGGAAAGGTCACGCCGGCGTCCGCCAGCAGAGCTTCGGTCCAAAGCGCGCCGAGGACGAGCAACGCCATGCGGTGCGACGGGCGACCCGGCCCCTTCACGAACACCGACGACGGGCCCGGCCCGCCGGCGAACGAGAGAGCGACGCGCGCCGCGCTGTTGGTGCCGTGCTCGACGTAGTCGATCCGCACGTCGCGCACCACGATGCCCGGGTACCGACGGCCGAGCGCGGCGCTCATCCATGTAGGGCTGAGGTCCGACCAACGTCTCGGCACCGGGAGCAATCGGACCTCTCTCGACACTTCAGCAGCGGGGCCGCCGCGCCGGGATCCTGCAGGAACGCGCGGCGGCTCTCACGGATAGATCGGCCTTGGTCGTCGCGCGAGTCCGCGCTAGTCCCTGCGCCAGTTCCGGCACCGGTACTCGGGCGCTGCCCCGCTAGTCGGGGCCCGCATCGGACAAGCCGCCATCGATGGCCACCTGGAGGGCGGCGGACCCGCCGGGCGGCGGACCCGCCCTTCCTGCGACCCGCACCTTGACCGGCTCCAACCCGCGCTCAGCCTCGGGCATGGACGACGGCTGCGAAACCCCCGCGATCCGGTAGACCTCGGACCCGTCCACCGTCTCGTTGGCGATCAGGAGATTCGCGAGCTCCACGAGCTGCGCGTGGTGCTGAGTGAGGATATCGATCGCACGCTTCTCTGCCGCGGCGAGGAGTGACGACACCGCCTCGTCGATCTTGGCCTGCGTCTCCTCGGCGAACGGACGACTCGTCAGCGCAGGCCCACCACCACCCAGGAACGCCGAGCCTCCTTCCGGATAGCCCACGGGCCCAAGCTCCTTGGAAAGCCCGAACTCCCGCACCATCTTGGTCGCGAGCTCGGTCGCCGACGCGAGATCATTGGCCGCGCCCGTCGACCCTTGGCCCAATTCGACGAGCTCGGCCGCACGCCCGCCGAGCCGGACGGTGAGCAGGTCGTTCAGGTAGTCCTCGCCGTAGAGATGGCGCTCGACGAATGGCAGCTGCTCGGTGACTCCAAGCGCCTGACCCGCCGGAAGGATCGTGACCTTGGCGACCGGGTCGGCCTTCGGACAGAACGCGGCGACGAGCGCGTGGCCCGCTTCGTGCACCGCGACTGAGTGCTTCTCCTCGGGGAGCAGCACGTTCGACCCCTCTCTGCGACCGAGGATCAGCCGGTCACGCGCTTCGTCGAAGTCCGTCGCCTGGAGCACATCCCGGTTGTGGCGCACCGCGACGATCGCTGCCTCGTTGACGAGGTTCGCGAGGTCCGCGCCCGAGAACCCCGGGGTCCCGCGCGCGATGACCTCCAGGTCGACGCTCGGGCCCAACCGCTTGTCCCGCGCATGAACCCTGAGGATCTCGACCCGTTCGGTCAGCGTGGGAAGCGGGATGGTGACCTGCCGGTCGAACCGGCCGGGACGCAGCAGCGCGGGATCAAGGATCTCGGGCCGGTTGGTCGCAGCGAGCACCACGATGCCCTCGGAGGGGTCGAACCCGTCCATCTCCGCCAAGAGCTGGTTCAGCGTCTGCTCGCGCTCGTCGTTCGAGACGATCGTTCCCGCGCCGCTACGGCGCTGGCCGATCGCGTCGACCTCGTCGACGAAGATGATCGCCGGAGCCCGCTTGCGCGCCTCGGCGAAGAGATCGCGCACGCGCGCGGCTCCGACCCCGACGAACATCTCCACGAAGCTCGATCCGGTCACGGAGAAGAACGGTACCGAGGCCTCTCCCGCGACCGCCCGCGCGAGAAGGGTCTTGCCGGTCCCCGGCGGGCCCACCATGAGCACTCCGCGGGGCGCGACCGCGCCGGCGCGCCGGTAGCGATCAGGGCTCCTCAGGAAGTCCACGACCTCGGCGATCTCGCGCTTGGCGCCGTCGTAGCCTGCGACGTCTGCGAACGTGGTGGACGGCCGGTCCGCGTCGAACACCTTCGCCCTGGACCTTCCGACCCCCATCGCTCCCTGCAGCCCGGAGACGCCTCCCCCGCGGGACAGCCGCATCCACAGCCAGCCGATGATGACGAAAGGTAGGAGCAGGATGACCCACGTCAGCACCTCGTCGCCGAAGGAGGTGGAGGAAGCTGTCGCCGTGATCGCGACGCCGTTCTTCTCGAGCTCGGTGAGCGCCGTGCTCCCTGCAAGCGCGACCGGGATCACGGTCGTGTAGTGCTTGCCGTTCTTCAAGACGCCCGAGGCCGTGCCATTGGACTTGATCGTGATCGTGCGTACCTGCTTCGCCGACACGTCCTTCAGGAAGTTGCTGTAGGTCAGTGTCACTGACGGCGTCGCTCGCGTGGAGGGGAGCACGAGGAACAGCCCGATGAACAGGATGAGCGCGATCAGCCAGAGCCAATGGCGCCAAGGTGGAGGAGGAGGCGGGGCGGTCGGGGTCGGCTTGTCACCCGGCGGCGGCGGGTTCGCCTGCTTGGTCAATCCGCGCTCCTCCTCGCTCACCGGCGGTCGGCCGCGACCTGCCGCGGCCGGCCGCGGTCCGCCGCGGCCCGCCCGCCTCGAGGTTACAACGCAAGCAAGACCTTCCGATCGGCGACCTGCGGGCAGACCTGTGTCCAAGGGAACCGCAAAGCCCTCGTCTGCGAAAGGACGTCGTGTCGGCCCACGGCGGTCACGTCTCTGCGAGACCGTCACGGCTCTGCGAGACCGTCACGGCGATGCGAGACCGTCACGGCTTTGCGAGACCGTCACGGCTTTGCGAAGAGGAGGACGACACGATTGCCGGTGGTCGGGCGGATGCGGACCGAGGCCTGTGGCGTATGGCCTCCTCGGAGCCGTGCGCGCCTCGCGGCGGTGGCCCTCGGCGTGCTGCTCAGGGACGTCCGGCCCCCCGGGCCGTGCGCCCCTGGGGCCCTGGGACGGCCTCGACCACTGGAACGGCCTGGGCCACTGACGGCTTGACCGGCCGCCTCGCGGCGGCCCCGCGCGTCGACACCCCCTGCAAGCCGCACCCCTCGCACCCGCGCGTCGACACCCCCTGCAAGCCGCACCCCTCGCACCCGCGCGTCGACACCCCCTGCAAGCCACACGTCCTCGCACCCGC
>JAJYXS010000072.1 GCA_021801615.1 Actinomycetes bacterium | reverse complement strand
CACTGCTGTGATGCGCAGCGGGCAACCTCCAAGCGACACCACAGTGACCCATGGGCGGGTGGCTGCGCGTGCCGGGCGGGGCAGCGAGGGAGGCGGGCAAGCCTCAGGCTGGCGCTACGTCGGCCGGTGGTTCTCCGAGGCTGAGCTGGAGCTGATCCAAGCGCTGTGCGTCAACCCGGCCTACCCCACGCGCACAGCGATCTCCCGGGCGCTCTGCGACGTGCTCGGGTGGTACAAGCCCGACGGCCAGCGCAAGGACATGTCGGCACGCGTCGCCCTCCAGAGGATGGACGCCGACGGCCTGATCGCGCTCCCGGGCCCGACGCGGCCTCCGCCGGTGCCACGCCGGCACCTGGAGGAGACGATCGAGGCGGGCCCCGAGCGCCGTTGTCGTCTCGGCGAGCTCGGCGAGCTCGAGGTGAGGGTCGTCTCGGCGGGCGAGCCCCGCTCTGGCACCTGGAACGAGGCCATAGCCCGCTTCCACTATCTCGGTTACGCGCCGATGTCGGGTGCCCAGCTCCGCTACCTCGTCACAGCAGGCGACGAGCTCGTCTCGGCGATCAGCTTCGGCGCCTCGGCCTGGCGCCTCTCGGACCGCGACGCCTGGATCGGCTGGGGGGACGAGGCCCGTCGGGAGGGATTGCACCTGATCGTCTCCAACCCGCGCTTTTTGGTCATGCCATGGCTGAGAGCCCCGCACCTCGCCTCGCACCTCCTCGGGCGCATCTGCCGCCGCCTCCGAGACGACTGGCAGGCCCGCTACGGCTACCAGCCGGTGCTCGTCGAGACATTCGTCGAGGTGGGGCGCCACCAGGGCACCTGCTACAAGGCCGCCAACTGGATCCACGTCGGGCGCACCAAAGGCCGGGGCAAGCTCGATCGTTACAATGCCCACGCGCTCCCGGTGAAGGACATCTATCTCTACCCGCTCGTCAGGGACTTCCGCCACCAGCTCCTCGGTGGCGCCGAGGGTCAGCGATGAGCTCGAAGAGCTACCAGGCGCTCGCCTCGGAGATCGAGGCGCTTCGAGCCGAGCTTTGCGAAAAGGAGGAGCTGATCGCCTCGTTGTCCGCGAGCAACCGGCAGCTCGCCGAGAAGCTCGGGTCGTTTGCCTCCCTGCAGGCGCAGAACGCAGGTCTTTCCGATGAGGTGGAGCTCCTGAAGAGACAGCTGGCAGGGCTTCAGGCCAAGCTCAACATCTCCTCGGCCAACTCCTCTGCACCCCCGTCCTCGGACTCACCTGGCAAGAAGCCAGAAGCCCGCAAGTCGCGCTCGGAGCGCCGCAGAGAGCAGCGGGCGAAGCTCAAGGCCGAGGAGCGCCGCAGAGGCAAGCAGCCCGGCGCGCCGGGAAAGAACCTCCCTATGCGAGACGATCCCGACAACACCGTGGTCCACGAGCCACCTCACTGCTCGAGCTGTGGCAAGGACCTCTCCGGCGCAGAGCAAGCAGGTGACCCCGAGCGCCGCCAGGTCCTCGACACACCGGCCCCGAGGCTCATCTGCACAGAGCACCAGGGCATCCGGAGGCGCTGCAGCTGCGGGACGGTGACCACCGGGGACTTCCCGCCCGAAGCGAAGGCCCCGGTGAGCTATGGGTGCAACGTGCGGGCGAACACGCTTTACCTGCTCCACGGCCAGTACCTCTCGATCAGCGCACCGCAGAGACGATGTCCGCAATGCTCGGCGTGGAAGTCTCCACCGGCTTTGTCGCCAGCCTCGTCAAAGAGGCGGCCGGCGGGCTCGAGGGCTTCATGGAGGAGCTGCGGCGGCTCTTGCGTGAGACGAAGGTGATCCACGTCGACGAGACCCCCGACCAGGTGCGCACTGACACCTGGTACTTCCATGTCGTGGCGAGCGAGCTCTACACCTACCTGTTCGCGAGCTCCACGCGGGCCAAGACAGCACCAGACGAAGCCGGCGTGCTCCTGGACTTCCGGGGGACGATGGTCCACGACCGCCTTCGGATGTACTGGAACTACGACAAGGCGACCCATGCGATCTGCAATGCCCACATCCTGCGCGACCTCGACGGTGTCGCGGCGGTCGCCTCCCAGGAGCCGTGGGCCTCAGGGATGAAGGCGCTGCTGTTGGAGATGAACGACGCCGCGCACGATGCGCGTGCAGCGGGGCGCTCGCGCCTTGGACGCCGCAAGCTCGAGGGCTTCCTCGAGCGCTACGACTCTCTGGTCGACGCCGGGCTGGGCGTGAACCCCGAGCCTCCTGCAGGCTTGAAGCGGGACTACCTCGAGCGCAAGTCCTACAACCTCGTCTGCGCGCTTTGCGAGCTGAAGACCGAGGCCACTCGCTTCGCGAAGGACCTGCGGGTGCCATTCACCAACAACGACGCGGAAAGACCACTTCGCATGGCCAAGCTGCACAAGAAGGTGAGCGGCTGCTTCCAGGCCGACGACCACGCCAGGCACTTCGCCGCGATCCGCTCCTACCTCGGCACCGCAGCCAAGCACGGCGTCGGGGCCCTCGAGGTGCTCGGGCTCCTCTTCCGCGGCGATGCCTGGATGCCCCCGGCGAGAACCTAGAGCCAGCTGACGTTGGGGAGAGATCCCCGCGACAGCCCCGGGGATGAGCGACTCCCCGACAGCCCCATGGTCGATCCACCTGGCCCCCTTCAAGCCCGGCCGCTTCGTCGCGCCATCACCAACGGGTCCCTCGACGACGATCTCTCCGAGCTGGTGTCGACGCGATCAACCGCCGCAGGAGACGATCGCCGCTGAGGCCACGGCCGCAACATCGGATCGGCTCGCTCTTGGCCAGCGCGTCCGTGTCGACCAGCGGGTGAAGCCCCAGTACCTCCGGGGCGAGACCGGCAGCGTGCACGGGCTCTATGGCGACTCAGTGGTGGTACTGCTCGATCGAGTGGTCGGCCGCTTCACCTCACGGCACCTTCGGTGTGCTCCCGAGGTCATCGAGGGGACCTGAATGGTTACGTCCAGA
>JAJYXS010000014.1 GCA_021801615.1 Actinomycetes bacterium | reverse complement strand
GGGAGACCCTGATTTCATGGGAGCGAGCCTCGATCACTGCATGTGGTTCCACCGTCCGTTCCGCGCGGACGACTGGCTGCTCTTCGACACCGAGTCGCCCACGGCCGCTGGCGGGCGCGGTCTTGCACGCGGGTTCCTCTTCGAGCGGTCTGGTCGGCTCGTCGTCTCGATGGTCCAAGAGGGGCTTGCCCGCATCCGGACCCGCCGCTGAACCCTCGGCGACCTTGGCCCGGGGGGGCGGCCGGAACGGGGCTGGCCGGGAAGAGCGAACGCCCCGGGGAGCTAGCGCCTCTCCATCGGGACGTAGTCCCGGGCCTCCGAGCCGATGTAGAGCTGGCGGGGCCGGGCGATCTTCGAATCCTGGTCGAGCATCTCCTGCCAGTGTGCCAGCCATCCCGCGGTCCTCGGGATCGCGAAGAGGACCGGGAACATCTCGAGCGGGAACCCCATCG
Source organism: Actinomycetes bacterium (assembly GCA_021801615.1). Lineage (GTDB taxonomy): Bacteria > Actinomycetota > Acidimicrobiia > Acidimicrobiales > RAAP-2 > JAJYVT01. The sequence goes on along the minus strand of JAJYXS010000014.1, from coordinate 17,970 downwards.
CCTGGTAGATCAGGCCGGAGTAGAAGTCGACGTTCGGGTACAGCCGGCGCGAGATGAAGTACTCGTCGGAGAGGGCGATCTCCTCGAGCTTCAGCGCGACGTCGAGGAGCGGGTTCTTGCCGGTGACGGCGAACACGTCGTCGGCCGCCTTCTTGATGATCTTCGCCCTGGGGTCGTAGTTCTTGTACACGCGATGGCCGAAGCCGTTCAGCATCACGTGCCCGTGGCCTGCCTTCACCTCGCTGATGAACGCCGGCACGTTCTCGATCGAGCCGATCTCGGTCAACATGCGGATGACCGCCTCGTTCGCCCCGCCGTGACGCGGCCCGTAGAGGGCGGCGCACGCGGCGGCGCACGCCGAGTACGGGTCCGCGTGCGACGACCCCACCACGCGCATCGCGGTCGTCGAGCAGTTCTGCTCGTGGTCGGCGTGCAGGATGAAGAGCAGGTCGAGCGCGCGAACCAGCGCGGGATCCGCCTGGTAGTGGGGCTCGGCCACCTTCCACATCATCGAGAGGAAATTCGAGGGGAAGTCGAGCGAGTTGTCGGGGTAGACGAAGGGCATGCCCACGCTGAAGCGGTGGGCGGCTGCGGCGAGCGTCGGCATCTTGGCGATCAGGCGCGTGATCTGCTTCTGACGCGACTCCGGGTCGAAGATGTCCTTCGCGTCGCGATAGAAGGTGGAGAGCGCCGCCACGGCCGAGACGAGCATCCCCATCGGGTGGGCGTCGTAGTGGAAGCCGTCGAGGAAGCGCTTGCGGACGTTCTCGTGGATGAACGTGTGGTACGTCACGTCATGGCGCCACTGCTCGAACTCGCTTGGGGTCGGCAGCTCCCCGCGCAGGAGGAGGTACGCGACCTCGAGGTAGGTCGACTTCTCTGCGAGCTGCTCGATCGGGTACCCGCGGTAGCGAAGGATCCCCGCTGTGCCGTCGAGGTAGGTGATCGCGCTCTCAGCAGCCGCGGTGGACACGAACCCCGGATCGAAGAACCAGATGCCGGGCAGGATCTTCGCCCACTCGCTGGCGCTCACGCCGCCGTTCACGATCGGGATCTCGTAGGACTCGCCGTTGCGATTGTCGGTGATCGTGATGCTCTCGTTCACGAGCGAATGCCTCCTGTGCCAGTCCGGTGGTGATGGTGCGGTCGACGGCGCGGCCCGAGCCTGCGGCTCCTCGAGACCGCATCACGAGCGGTTCCGCCACGATCCTACGGCCCGGCGAGAGCGCGGTCGACTTCGCGGCTACGAACTCCGGTAACGGAACCGGCCTGCCGGGGTGGGGCCCGACGAGCCACCGGGATTGGTGACCTCGACCGTGACCGTACCGGCCCCAGGAGGCGCGACGGCTGTGATCTGGGTGGTCGAGACCACCTTGAAGTGGGCCGCAGCGGTCCCGAAGGAGACCCGGCGGACCCATGTGAACCCCGTCCCCAGGATGGTGACGTCCGTACCTCCCTGCCGTGTGCCCGTGGTCGGCAGGAGCTGTGTCACCGTCGGCGGGCCCGGGGGAGCGACGTGGAGCTCGATCGTGTCCGACGTCACCGCCCCGGGCACGTCGGGCCGCGGCGGGTCGACCGACACGACGACGGTGTAACGGTCGCCCGGGACGACGGGGACCTCAGGCAGTGTCACCGACACCGAGCGGTGGGCTGTGAGCGCGATCCGCCGCGACCTCCTCAGGCGTACGACCTTCCCAGCGCGGGCCACCGAGGCGCGCAAGACGATCCCGCGTTCTGCGACGTTGCCGTCGTTCGCGACGACGGCGGCGATCCTGAGATGGCCGGTCGGCGGGAGCAGCGTCTCGCCCCGACGGCCTGCGCCCGCTGCCGGCACGGGCGCGGGTGTCAGCGCCAGCGCATGCACCACGAGCTCTACGTCGTCGATGGCCGCCAACGTACGAGAGCTCGTGAGGGCGCCGACCAGCGCGCGCGCGCCACTCGGCGTCCAGACCTTGGTCCAGTGAGTCCACGCGGAGAAAGGAAGGCGCGCGCCGCCGGGCGCGCGCCGAAGCGCGCGACGGCCGGCCGCGTACTCCCGGTCGCTGCGCTCGAGGAGCGTCCCGACCTTCTCGAGCACAGCCGCCGCCCCCGCGGCGGAGAGCGGCGGCGGGGTCCACGCGGTCGCGGACGGTCCGGGGGCACCCACGACGGGGAGGGGCGCCATCCCGAGAAGCCGGTCAACCGCGGTCCTGAGATCGCGCGCCGCCGTTGCCCGTTCGGCCATCGCTGCGGCCACGTCGGCGCCCGCATCCCCCGAGGGGGCGGGTGACGCAGCTGTGGCCGCCTCGATCGCGAGCGACGAGGTGGAGCGGACGAGTGTGTCGAGCGACTCCTCGAGCGCCGTGCGATCGTCGTGCGGCGCGCCGGCGAGCAGCGTGCGGAGCTCCTCGCCCTGGCGGTTCGACTCCTCGACGAAGAGCCGAGCCTGCGCGGCGTAGGACCGGTCGACCGCCCGCTCGTAGCCCACGGACTGGGTGCGGATCCTCAGAAGGCCGCCCACGACCAACGCGCCGACCAGCACGGCGAGGATCCCGCCGCCGACGGCGAGCGGGCTCAAGCGTGCGGAACGGCGCCCGTGTCTGCGACGATCGATGGGAGGCACCGGCGCGTGACGCTACCGCCGCGTCCTCGAGGCTCCGCACTGGGCAGCGGGCCCGCCGGCGGCCTCCGCCGTCCGTCGACGGGAGCCCCGCTCAGGCGTCGGAGGTCTCGGCCTCCGCCCAGCTCTCGCTGCGGACGGCGCCCGAGGTACGCAGGACGCTCGCCGTGCTGCGCCACGCAACGGTCGGCTCGATCGCCTCGAGCTGGACTCGGTCGCGGTGGCGCTCGACGACAGACAGGAGCGAAGTGAGCGTACGGGAATTCAGCAGGTGCGGCACGAGGCCGAGGTCGAGCAGCTTCGTGTGCGCGGCCCGGTAGTAGTGCTCGTGCTCCTCCACCCTCGGATTGTCGAGATGGACGATCTCGGCGGTCCCCGAGTAGGCGTCGACGACCATCTCGGCGAGCTGCTGGACGGAGAACGACTCGGTGAACTGGTTGAAGACCCGGTACTCGCCCGGCTCGGCCGGGTGCAGGCAGGCGAGCTCGACGCACGCGAGCGTGTCGCGGATGTCGAGCATCCCGCGGGTCTGGCCACCAGTGCCGTAGACGGTGAGAGGGTGGCCGGCGACGGCTTGGACGCAGAAGCGGTTCAGCACGGTGCCGAACACGCCGTCGTAGTCGAAGCGCGTGGCGAGATCCGGGTGCAGGACGGTCTCGGGCGTCTCCTGGCCGTAGACGATGCCCTGGTTCAGGTCGGTCGAGCGGAGGCCCCAGATCCGGCAGGCGAACATGATGTTGTGGCTGTCGTGCACCTTGGAGAGGTGGTAGAAGGAGCCAGGCTGCTTCGGATATGGCAGGACATCGGTCCGCCCGCGGTGCGTGATCTCGATGAAGCCCTCTTCGATGTCGATGTTCGGCGTACCGTACTCGCCCATGGTGCCGAGCTTGACGAGGTGGATCTCCGGGTTCACGTCCGCGATCGCGTAGAGGAGGTTCAGCGTCCCCACCACGTTGTTCACCTGCGTGTACACGGCGTGCTGCTGGTCGATCATCGAGTAGGGCGCAGAACGCTGCTCCGCGAAGTGCACGATGGCGTCGGGTGCGAACTCCTCGAGGGTCCTGTGGACGAACGGCGCGTTCGTGAGGTCGCCGACGTAGATGGTGATCCGAAGGCCCGAGACCTCCTCCCAGACCCGGACCCGGTGCTGAAGGTGCTTGATCGGCACCAGGCTGTCCACGCCCATCTCGAAGTCGTACTGGCGGCGGGCGAAGTTGTCCACGACGCCCACCTCGTGCCCGCGGCCGGACAGGTGCAGCGCGACCGGCCACCCCAGGTACCCGTCGCCACCAAGAACCAGGATCCTCACAGACCGTCTCCTCTCGTCGTGGAGTGCCTCCGAGTCCGATCGCGCGACGGCGCGCACGAACCCCTCGGCAGGGCTTCGTCCCCAACCACTATGCCGGCCGACCCTTGGAATCAGCTGAGAAATTGGGGAAAGCTCCCTGAAAGTGAAGGCAGATCTCCGGGAAGCGAACCGGACGATCGGAGCCGGGCCTCTGCGGTCGACGGCGTCGTCTCACGGACCGCTCCTTGGAGCCCCGGCCCGGAAGGCTGCTCAGCGTCTCGACCAGCCTGCCGCGACGAGCAGTTCGGCGATCTGCACCGCGTTCAACGCGGCGCCCTTGCGGAGATTGTCGCCGACGACGAACAGCGCGAGGCCTCCGCCGTCGGCGCGGCGGACACGTCCCACGTAGGTGGGGTCCCGGCCGGCGGCGAGGAGCGGCGTGGGAAGCTCCGCGAGGACGACGCCGGGTGCGGCAGCGAGGACCTCCGTGGCCTCCTCGGGGGACAGCTCACGCGCGAATTCGGCGACGATCGCCGCCGAGTGGCCGGTGAAGACGGGCACCCGCACGCACGTGCAGGCGACCGCCAGGTCGGGGATCCCGAGGATCTTGCGGCTCTCGTTGCGGTACTTCTGCTCCTCGTCGGTCTCCAGCGAGCCGTCGTCCACGATCGTGCCGGCGAGCGGCACGACGTCGTGGGCGATCGGTGCGGCGAACCGCACCGGCTCGGGGAAGTCGAGCGCCGCCCCGTCGAAGGTGAGCTCGGCCGCTCGGTCCACCGTCTTGGCCAGCTGCTCGGCCAGCTCCGACACCCCGGTGCGTCCCGCCCCTGACACCGCCTGGTAGCTCGCCACCACGAGCCGCCGGAGACCGGCCGCGTCGTGGAGCGGCTTCAGGACGGGCATGGCCACCATCGTCGTGCAATTGGGGTTCGCCACGATCCCCTTCGGGATCGACGAGAGCGCGCCGGGGTTCACCTCCGCGACCACGAGCGGCACGTCGGGGTCCATGCGCCACGCCGAGGTGTTGTCGACGACCACGGCGCCGGCCGCGGCGAGACGCGGCGCGAGGTCGCGTGACGCGGCGGCCCCGGTGGAGCACAGCGCGAGGTCGAGCCCCGAGAGGTCGGCCGTCGCGGCGTCCTCCACCACGACGGCCGACCCTTGCCACTCGAGGGTGGTGCCGGCCGACCGAGCCGACCCGAAGAAGCGGATCCCCTCGACGGGAAAGGCTCGCTCGGCGAGCACCGACCGCATCACCTGACCGACCTGCCCGGTCGCGCCGAAGACCCCGACCTGCGCCACGGCCGCGCAGCCTACCTCGAAGCGCGGGGAGGTCAGGCGAGCTCGAAGGCGCGGTGCAAGGCGCGCGCGGCGCGCTCGACGTCTTCCTCGCGCACGATGCAGGAGATCCGGATCGTCGAGGTCGAGATCAGGTCGATGTTGATCCCCTCGGCCGCGAGCGTCTCGAACATCGTGGCGGTCACGCCGGGGTGCGACTTCATCCCGGCTCCGATGACCGAGAGCTTCGCGATCCCCTCGTCCGAGGTGACCCCCGTCCCGCCCAGTTCGCCGATGTGCTCCGAGACGCCTTCGACTGCGGCCGCGACCTGGGTGCGCGGGACCGTGAAGGAGATGTCCGTGGTGCCGCGGACCGACGCGTTCTGCACGATGTCGTCCACGTTGACGGCGCGGTCCGCCAGCGCGCGGAACAGGCGCGCGGCGACGCCCGGCCTGTCCGGGACGCCCGCCACGGTGATCTTCGCCTGCGAGACGTCGTGGACGACCGCCGTGACGATCGCCTGTTCCATCGACTCGTCCTCCTCTACGATCCAGGTGCCGGGTTCCCAGGTGAAGCTGCTTCGCACCTGCAGCGGGACGTGGTGGTTCCGCGCGAACTCGGCGGATCGCAGCTGCAGCACCCTGCCCCCCGCGGCGGCGATCTCGAGCATCTCCTCGAAGCTGACGCGCGAAAGCTTGTGCGCGTCCGGGACGATCCGCGGGTCGGCGCTGAAGACGCCCGTCACGTCCGTGTAGATCTCGCAGACCTCCGCCCCGAGCACGGCCGCGAGCGCGACCGCGGTCAGGTCCGACGCCCCGCGTCCGAGCGTCGTGACGTCGTGCTCCGTCGACACCCCCTGGAACCCCGCGACGACCGGCACCTTTCCGGCCTCCAGCGCCTCGATGATCCTTCCGGCACGGATGTCGACGATCTTCGCGTTCGTGTGGTCGGTGTCCGTGACGATGCCCGCCTGGCTCCCGGTGAAGGAGGACGCCGCGACACCCAGCTCGGCGAGCGCCATGCACAGCAGCGCGGTGGAGATGCGCTCGCCCGAGCTGACGAGCATGTCGTACTCGCGAGGCGGCTGGACGGAGCTCACCTCCCGGGCGAGGCGAATGAGGTCGTCGGTCGTCTTGCCCATCGCGCTCACGACCACCACGACGTCCTTGCCGCTTCGTCTCGTGCGCGCCACGTGGTCCGCGACTGCGCGGATGCGCTCGGCGTCGCCGACGGAGGTCCCACCGAATTTCTGGACGACCAGCGCCATGCGAAGACGCTATCCGCACCTGTCGCGGCCCCGATAACGTGTCGGCCCGTGCCCACCGAGAAGCGAGCCAGGCAGAAGGCCGCCCGCAGGAAGAAGCGGGCAGCGCAGGTCCGCCGGGTCCGGACCCGGCGTCGCCTGCGTGCCGGCGGGTTGGTCGCGCTAGGCGCTGCAGTGGTGCTGCTCCTCGTCCTCCTCACCACCGGCGCGTTCTCGAGCAGCCCGCCACCGGCGAAGACCAAGAAGCCCGCCAGCGCGACGAGCACGACGAGGACGGCGAAGGCGGCCGCGACGGATGCGGCGCTGCAGACGGCGGCGAACAAGCTCGCCGTCGCCGCGCACTGCCCCGCCAGCCCCGCGACGCGCGTGAACACCCTGCACTGGCCGGCTCCACCGCCGATGACGATCGACCCGTCGAAGACGTACAGCGCGACGGTGAAGACGACGGCGGGCTCGTTCGTGATCGCGCTCGACGCCAAGGCGGCCCCGCGCACGGTCAACAACTTCGTCTTCCTCGCCGAGCGGGGCTTTTACGACTGCAACACCTTCCACCGGGTGATCCCGGGCTTCATGGACCAGACCGGCGACCCGACGGGCACGGGCACCGGGGGGCCCGGCTACGAGTTCGCGAACGAGAACGTCCCGGCGGCATACGCCACCGGCGACGTCGCGATGGCCAACTCGGGCGGCACGGACACGAACGGGAGCCAGTTCTTCGTCGTCGTACCCGGAGGGGCCAGCACGCTCGACAGGGACCTGAAGGCCGGGGACGAGTACTCGCTCTTCGGCACCGTCACCTCGGGCATGCCCGTCGTCGAGAAGATCAACGCGGAAGGCGGCACGACACCGTCGGGAAAGCCGAAGGTCGTCCAGCGCATCCTCACCGTGACCATCCACGAGAGCTGAGGCGGCCGTGACCGACATCCCGGCCCCCGACGGCTCCAGCCCCAGGCGCCAGCGGTTCGAGGCGCCTCCGCCGATGATCATCGACCCCGAGCGGCGGTACAGCGCGACGATCGAGACCTCGAAGGGCACGATCGTCGCCGAGCTGGACGTACACGGCGCGCCGGTCACCGTGAACAACTTCGTGTTCCTCGCCCGCTGGCACTACTACGACGGGGTCGTGTTCCACCGGATCATCCCGGGGTTCGTGATCCAGGGAGGCGACCCCGAGGGCACCGGTCGGGGCGGACCCGGGTACCGCTTCGCGGACGAGCTGCCCAAGCCGGGCCGCTACCGGATCGGCTCGCTCGCGATGGCGAACGCGGGGCCGGACACGAACGGCAGCCAGTTCTTCATCGTGAGCGGCCCCGACGGCGTCGGGCTCCCCCCCCAGTACTCGCTGTTCGGGTCGGTGGTGAGCGGGGGTGACGTCGTCTTTGTCATCGACGCCGTCGGCTCGCGCTCAGGAGCTCCGAAAGAGCGCGTGGTCATCGAGTCCGTCACCGTCGTCGAGCGGGATTGATCCGCGCGCTCGGGCGGCGCCCGCCGCATGGACCGTGGCGTGGATCGTGGCGAGCGGGCGGTGCGCTCGTGCTCGGAGCGCTCGCGCTCGGCACGGCAGCCTGCGGCGCTGTCGCTCACGCGGCTGGCCCGCACGCGCACCTCCCCGGGCGGCGCATCACGGCGCCTTCGCCAGCGACCCACAGCACGACGACCGGCCCGACCGGTGCCCGGAGCACAACGAGCGGCCCGACCGGTGCCCAGAGCACGACGACCGGCCCGACCGGTGCCCCGAGCACGAGCGGCCCTCCGACAACGACCTCGGCGCCACCAGGCCGCCACGGCCCCGTCACGGAGCCCCCGCTGCCGCCAGCAGGACCCGGGTTCGTCGCCGACAAGGTCACGGCGGTCGGCGACTCGGTGATGATCGACTATACGAAGGCGCTCGAAGCAGACATCCCCGGCATCGAGATCGACGCCGCGGTCAGCAGGCAGTGGGCGACAGGCGTGGCGATCCTGCAGCGGCTCGCGTCGCAGAGCGCGCTCGGCGCAGTCGTGATCGTGGGCCTCGGCACCAACGGGCCGATCACCTCCAGCGACTTCGACTCGATGATGACCGTGCTGTCCGGCGCGTCGCGAGTCGTGTTCGTGAACGACCGCGTCGACCGGGCGTGGCAGGACTCGAACAACGCAGTGCTCGCGCAAGGGGTCGCGCGCTTCCCGCGGGCGGTGCTCGTCGACTGGTACGCCCTCGCCGTGCGCCACCCGGGCTGGCTCTACGCCACACAGACGCACCTCCCGATCGACGGCCCCGGCGCCGCTGCGCTCGCCGCGCTGGTGGCGGCCGCCGCCTGAGCGCGCCCCCGCCCGTCTCGCTCAGAGGCCGGCGAGGGCGCCCAGGCCGTCGACGGCGGCGCGGCCGTCGACGTAGACCGACGGTCTCCCTTGGCCGCGGCTGCGCCAGCGTCCGTCGGGATCCCGGAGCAGGGCGGTGCGCCCCGGGATGCCGACGACGGGGACGCCTGGCGGCGCGAGCAGCACCGCGCGATGGAGCTTCTCCCCGTGCGCGTCCTCCTGGAAGTCCCCGACGAGCGGCACGACGGCGAGCCCTTCGATGAGCCCGAGCCCGACGGTGAGCGCGCCCCCGCGAGGGTCGACCATCGGGTCGGAGAGCACCAGCGCGCCCGCCCCGGCCCCGGCCACGACCGCGCCGTTCCCCCACGCCTCCCGTAGCGCCGCGAAGACCTTCGAGCCCTTCAAGACCGAGCGAAGGTGGAGCGGGGACCCCCCGCTCAGGTACAGGAAGCGGGCGGCACCGACAATCGCCGCCGCGTCGTCGTCCTGCGCGTCGGCACGGCTCGCCACCATGAGCCCCTGCACCTCCGCGCCGAGCCCTGCGAACCACTCCGCTGCGGCGAGCACCCGCCGCTCCGGCCGCTCGAATGCCGCTGCGGTTGGCAGCACCACCACCTTGTCGGACCCCGAGGCGTCGAGCAGGTCGGCGTCGAAGTCGCAGCCGGCCGTCCACTCGTCGCCTCCGACGAGCGCGAGCACACCGGGGCTCATCTGGTCCTCACCGCCCCACACCATCTCACACGAGTGGGCAGCCAGGCGGCGGCCGGACGGCTCCCACGGAGCACCCGGGCCGCCCGGCAGTAGCCTTGCGCCCATGCGCGGGCGCGTGGACGTCGCCGACTCCGAGGTGGCGAAGGCAGGGAGCTCCCGGGCACGCGGCCGAAGCCGCTCCCGCGGCTGAGCGTGCCCGAGGTGCCGCCCTCCCGGTCGTCACCGTGGTTCATGCGGACCTACTCGGGGCACTCGACCGCACGCGCGTCCAACCAGCTGTACCGGAGGAACCTGGCGAAGGGCCAGACCGGGCTCTCGATCGCCTTCGACCTCCCGACCCAGACCGGCTACGACCCGGACGCCCCCGAAGCGCTGGGCGAGGTCGGCAAGGTCGGGGTTCCCGTCGTGCACCTCGGGCACATGCGCGAGCTCCTGGCCGGGATCCCCGTCGCGGAGATGAACACCTCGATGACGATCAACGCGACCGCGGCGTGGTTGCTCGGCCTGTACGTCGCGCACGCGACCACCCAGGGGATCGCCCCGAACGCGCTCCAAGGGACCACCCAGAACGACATCCTGAAGGAGTACCTGAGCCGCGGCACGTTCATCTTCCCGCCCGAGGAGAGCCTCCGGCTCACCGTCGACACCATCGCGTACACCCTCCGACACGTGCCAAGGTGGAACCCGGTCAACGTCTGCAGCTACCACCTCCAGGAGGCGGGAGCGACGCCGGTCCAGGAGATCGCGTACGCGCTCGCGAGCGCGATCGGGATCCTCGACGCGGTGCGCTCCTCGGGCAAGATCGACGACGCGAAGCTCCCGGAGGTCGTCGGCCGCATCAGCTTCTTCGTGAACTCCGGCGTGCGCTTCGTGGAGGAGACCTGCAAGATCCGCGCGTTCGGGCGATTGTGGGAGCGGATCTGCCTGGAGCGCTACGGCGTCACCGACCCGCGGCTGCGCCGCTTCCGCTACGGGGTGCAGGTGAACTCGCTCGGCCTCACCGAGCAGCAGCCCGAGAACAACGTGGCTCGCATCGTGCTCGAGATGCTCGCTGTGACGCTCTCGGCAGGCGCCCGTGCACGCGCCATCCAGCTTCCTGCGTGGAACGAGGCGCTCGGGCTGCCGCGCCCTTGGGACCAGCAGTGGTCGCTGCGGATCCAGCAGATCCTCGCCTACGAGTCCGACCTCCTCGAGCACGACGACATCTTCGAGGGGTCCGCCGTGATCGAGGAGAAGACCGAGTCGCTGGCCCGAGCAGCCCGCTCGGAGCTCGACGACGTGCTCTCCCTCGGCGGCGCGTTCGGCGCGATCGAGGAGCTGAAGACGCGCCTCGTGCGCAGCCAGGCCGAGCGGCTCCGCAGGATCGAGTCCGGCGAGCTCGAGATCGTCGGGGTCAACTGCTTCACCGATTCCGAGCCCTCCCCCCTCACCGCGGACTGCGGCGCGGGCGCCGTGCTGAAGGCCGACCCGGCCGCCGAGAGCGAGCTCCAGGACGACGTCAGGGCTTGGCGCAGGAGCCGCGACTCGGCTGCGGTGGGAAGGGCGGTCGACACGTTGCGGCGCGCGGCCGCCGACCGGCACGCGAACGTCATGCCGGCGACGATCGAGCTCGCCCTGGCCGGGGGGACGACCGGTGAGTGGGCGGGAGCGCTGCGCGACGTGTTCGGCGAGTACCGGGCGCCGACCGGCGTCACCGGAGCCTCTCGACGGCGCGGGTGTGGCTGGGACCGGGGCTCGTGGCCCGGGGCGGCCGGGGCAGGGGTGGTGGCCGGGCGCCCGGGCGCCGCTACGGCCAAGGTGGCGGCGTTCGTGCGGGCCAACGGCGTCCCTCCGCGCCTCCTCGTCGCCAAGCCCGGCCTCGACGGCCACTCGAACGGTGCCGAGCAGATCGCGCTCGCGGCGCGCGACGCGGGCTTCGAGGTCTTCTACCAGGGGATCCGGCTCACGCCCGCGCAGATCGTCGCCGCGGCGCGCGACGAGGACGTCGACGTGGTGGGACTCTCGATCCTCTCCGGCTCCCACCTGGAGCTGGTGCCCGAGGTCCTCGACAGGCTTCGAGCCGAGGGGGTGGACGCGCCGGTCGTCGTCGGCGGCATCGTGCCCCCCGACGACGCGGACGTCCTGCGCGCAAAGGGCGTCGCCGCCGTGTACACCCCGAAGGACTTCCAGCTGGACCGCATGGTCGGGGAGCTGGCCGACCTCGCGGACCATCGCCGGCTGGCCAACGGGGGCCCCGGCGCCCCACGAGGCACGCCCGGAGACAGGGGCCGAGCCTGACGCGAGGACCGAGCAGGTCCGGACGCGCCCAGGAGGTCAGCGCACCCAGGACGTCAGCGCACCCACGGACGGTCCCGCCCGAGCGGCGGTCGGCGCATCCAGGGCCGGCCGCTGAACCGCCAGGCTCGTTCGGCCTGGGCACGCCTCGTGGCACCCCCCTCCTCCGCCCCCGCGGGCTCGGGAGACCACAGCTCCAGTGCGGCCGCCGCGACCAGCGCGACGACGAGCGGGTCGATGTCGGGGCGTGGACGGAGCCCGAGGTGGACCCCGGCAGTGCAGCGGCCAGGGCCGGGGCCGGCGGCCTCGCTCACAGCGGCACGTTGCCGTGCTTGCGCTGGGGCAGGTCGGAGCGCTTGGTGGCGAGCATGGCGAGGCTCCGAGCGAGCACCTTGCGGGTGTCGGCCGGCGAGATCACGCCGTCGACGTATCCGCGCTCCGCGGCGACGTAGGGGTTCGCGTACCGCTCCGTGTACTCCTCGACGAGCGCCGCGCGCTTCGCGAGCGGGTCCGGCGCGCCAGCGAGCTCGCGGCGGTAGAGGATCTCGACCGCGCCCTGGGGCCCCATCACCGCGAGCTCGGCCGACGGCCACGCGAACGCGAGGTCCGCGCCGATCGACTTGGAGTTCATGACGACGTACGCGCCGCCGTAGGCCTTGCGCGTGACGACCTGGATGCGCGGCACGGTCGCCTCGCAGAAGGCGTACAGCAGCTTCGCCCCGTGACGGATGATGCCGCCGTGCTCCTGGTCCGTGCCCGGCATGAACCCGGGCACGTCCACGAAGGTGACGAGCGGGATGTTGAAGGCGTCGCAGGTGCGCACGAAGCGGGCGGCCTTCTCCGACGAGTCGATGTCGAGGACGCCTGCGAGCACGGCTGGCTGGTTGCCCACCACGCCCACCACCCGCCCGCCGATCCTGGCGAACCCGCAGGTGATCGACATCGCCCAGTGGGAGTGGACCTCGAGGTACTCGCCATCGTCGACCACCGCGGCGATGACCTTCTTCATGTCGTAGGGCCGGGTCGAGGAGGCGGGCATGAGATCGACGAGCTCGGGCGTCTCGCGCTCGGGGTCGTCCCCCGGCGTGGTCGCAGGCGGCTCCTCGAGGTTGTTCGACGGCAGGAAGGAGAGGAGGTAGCGCACGTCGTCGAGGCAGGACTTCTCGTCCGCGGCGACGAAGGTCGCCACGCCCGACTTCGTGGCGTGGCTCATCGCACCGCCGAGCTCCTCGAGCGTCACGTCCTCGCCGGTCACCGTCCTCACGACGTCGGGGCCGGTGATGAACATGTGCGAGCTGCCCTGGACCATGAAGACGAAGTCGGTGATCGCCGGGGAGTAGACGGCGCCACCCGCGCACGGCCCGAGCACGACGCTGATCTGGGGGATGACGCCAGAGGACGCGACGTTGCGGAAGAAGATCCCGCCGTAGGAGTGGAGCGAGACGACGCCCTCTTGGATCCTCGCCCCAGCGCCGTCGTTCAGCCCGATCATGGGCACTCCGGTCGAGGCCGCGAGGTCCATCACGGCGTGGATCTTCTCCGCGAAGACCTCGCCGAGCGCTCCGCCGAAGACGGTGAAGTCCTGGGAGAACACGCACACGCGCCGGCCGTCGATCGTCCCGAAGCCGGTCACCACCCCGTCGGTATAGGGACGGTTCGCGTCGAGCCCGGTGCCGTACGCGCGGTGACGGGCGAGCATGCCCAGCTCCTCGAAGGACCCCTCGTCGAGCAGGTGCTCGATCCGCTCGCGTGCGGTCATCTTGCCCTTGGCATGCTGACGCTCGACCGCGTGAGGGCTGCCTGCATGGAGGGCCTGGTCCCGTCGCGCTGCCAGGTCCTCGAGGCGCTCGGCCATGGAACGCTCCATGGGAGCCGAGGCTACCGCCGCGAGACGGGCAGCTCGCGAGGAGCAGTGCAGCGGCCGCAGGGGTGCCGACCTCTCCGACAGCGACCCCCAAGGTCACGACCGGAGATCACCCGGTCACAGGTCCGACATTGGAACGTCACCGAATCGTAGTACCCTCTGGAGTCCGCCCGGCGGGAACCGGGGGCCGCTCCTGTCCCACTCCGCCAACGGGAGCGGTCCCGCCGGGCAGGTCGCGGGCCTTCCGTTCACATCTCCCTGCCCGCTGGCACCTGGACGAGCTCCACCAGGGTGCCGAAGGAGGACGCGGGATGGACGAAGGCGATCGTCGTGCCCCGCGACCCCGGTCTCGGGACTTCATCGATCACCCTGCCTCCGGCCCGCTTGACCGCCTGGAGCGCCGCTGCGCAGTCCGCGACGCGAAAGCCGACGTGGTGGAGCCCTTCGCCGCGCGCCGAGAGGAACCTGGCGACCGGCGAGTCCTCGCGCGTGGGGGACACCAGCTGGACGTAGGACTCGGCGACCTCGAGCAGCGCCTCTTCGACCCCGTCGCGCTCGACGAGCTCCCGGTGGGCCACCTGCGCGCCGAACGTGCCCCCGTACCACGCGATCGCCGCGTCGATGTCGCGCACCGCGATCGCCACGTGGTCGATCTCGGTGAGCAGGAGAGCCGTCACGGCACCGACCTCACGCGTCGTGCCTGCGGAACAACCCGATCCGGTCCTCGCCGACGCGCTCGCGCAGATCGGGGTCCTCGATGCCGAGACCTTCTCGCGGGGCGAGGCAGAGCACGCCGATCTTGCCCTCGTGGAGATTGTGGTGGACCTGGTGCACCGCCTCGCCCACGTCGGCGAGCCCGTAGACGGCCGAGAGCGGCGGGAGGATCCTTCCTTCGCAGACCTGCCGGTTCGCGTCCCACGCTTCGCGGTAGTTGGCGAAGTGCGAGCCCTTGATCGTCTTGAGCTTCATCCAGAGATGGCGGTTGTCGTACTCGATCATGTAGCCGGACGTCGCCGCGCAGGTGACGACGGTGCCGGCTCGCCTGCAGACGAACACCGACGCGCCCATGGTCTGGCGCCCGGGGTGCTCGAAGACGATGTCCGGGTCCTCCCCGACGAGCGCCCTGATGTCCCTGCCGAGCCTGCGCCACTCGGACTCGTCCTGGGTGTGCTCGTCCTTCCAGAAGCGGTAGCCGGCAGCTCGCCGGTCGATCACCGCCTCGACGCCGAGGTCGCGCAGCAGCTCGGCCTTCTCGGGGGACGACACGACGCCGATCGGGATCCCGCCGGCGTTCAGGACGTACTGGACCGCGAAGCTCCCGAGGCCCCCCGTCGCACCCCAGACGAGCACCCGATCGCCCTGGGTGACCGGCGCGCCGTTGCGCGAGACCAGCATGCGGTAGGCGGTCGAGTTGCACAGGGCGTTCACCGCCGCCTCCTCCCAGGAGAGGTGGGCGGGCTTCGGCATGAGCTGGTTCGCCTTCACGACCGTCACGTCGGCGAGCCCGCCGAAGTTCGTCTCGAACCCCCAGATCCGCTGGTTGAGCGCGAGCATCGAGTCGTCGTGGGCCGTCGGGTCCTGGTCGTCCACGTAATTGCAGTGGATCGTGACCCGGTCGCCGGGCTCCCAGTTGCGCACGAGGGAGCCGGTCCGCAGCACCACGCCGGACGCGTCGGACCCGACGACGTGGTACCCGAGGGCGTGGCGGGCGCCCCAGACGCTCTCCTTGCCGAGCCTCTCGAGGAAGCCGAAGGTCGGCATCGGCTCGAAGATCGAGGTCCAGACCGTGTTGAAGTTGACGGCGGAGGCCATCACCGCCACGTAGACCTCGTCGGGGGCGAGCTGCGGGAGAGGGACCTCGCCGACGTGCAGCGACTTGCGGGGGTCCTTGTCGAGGGGGTCAATTCCTTCGAACATCCCGACGTCCTCGCGTCGGACGAACGCGGCGCGGTAGGACTCGGGCATCGGCATCGCGGCGAGGTCGTCGCCACGGGCGCCCTCGATGGCCGCCTGGAGGATCCCGCCCACCTCCGCGACAGTAGTGGAGCGCGTAGGATCGGCGACGGGCCGTTGCTCGCGGCTCCGTCGTGTCGCACGCCGGTGCGCGCCGGAGGTGAACCATGTCTGGGTCGGTCATCGTCGCAGGGGCTCGGACGCCCATCGGGAAGCTGTCCGGCGCCCTCGCCTCGCTCAGCGCGATGCAGCTGGGCGGCTTCGCGATCGCAGCAGCGCTCGAGCGGGCCGGGCTCGCGCCGGACCAGGTCGACTACGTGCTCATGGGGCACGTGATCCTGGCGGGACAGGGCCAGATCACCGCCCGTCAGGCGGCGGTCGAGGCCGGCATCCCGATGACGGTCCCCGCGACGACGGTGAACAAGGTGTGCCTGTCCGGGCTGAACGCCATCTACCTCGCGGACCAGATGGTGAACGCGGGAGACGCCGAGGTCGTCGTCGCGGGCGGGATGGAGTCCATGACCCGCGCGCCCCACCTCCTGCCGGGCGCGCGCGAAGGGTTCCGGCTCGGCGACGCGGCGCTGGTGGACTCGATGCTGCACGACGGGCTGACCTGCGCGTTCGACCGGTGCGCGATGGGGCTCGCCACCGAGCGGTACAACGAGCGGACCGGCATCACCCGCGAACGCCAGGATGCCTTCGCAGCCGCCTCCCACGAGAAGGCCGCCGCCGCCGCGAAGGACGGCCGTCTCGCCGAGGAGATCGTCCCGGTCCCGGTCCCCCAGCGCAAGGGCGAGCCGCTGGTCGTGGACGCCGACGAGGGTGTGCGCCCGGGAACGACCGCGGCGTCGCTCGCCTCCCTCCGGCCCGCGTTCGCCGAAGCGGGCACGATCACCGCAGGCAACGCGTCGCAGATCTCCGACGGGGGCGCGGCCGTCGTCGTGACGTCGAAGGCGAAGGCCGCGGAGCTGGACGTGGCACCGCTCGGGGAGCTCGTCTCCTACGGGCAAGTGGCGGGCCCGGACCCCTCGCTCCTCCTCCAGCCCTCGCGGGCGATCGCCCGAGCGCTCGGGAGGGCCGGGCTCGAGGTCGGCGACGTCGACCTCTTCGAGATCAACGAGGCGTTCGCCGCGGTCGCGCTCGCCTCCGCCGACGACCTCGGGATCCCCGCGGAGAAGCTGAACGTGAACGGCGGTGCGATCGCCCTCGGCCACCCCGTGGGGATGTCCGGGACGCGCCTCGCGCTCACGGCGCTCTACGAGCTGCGGCGCCGGGGTGGGGGGGTCGCAGCCGTCGGCCTCTGCGGCGGTGGTGGCCAGGGAGACGCGGCGGTCCTGCGCACGCTGCCCTGACACTCGCCGACCCCCGAGCAGCGCGCGCTCGGCGTCCGTCACCGCCCGGGATCCTCGAGGCCCAGCCCGCGCCAGGAGAGCTTCGCGACGTGGTGGCGCCAGACGAGCTCGTCGTTGAAGGCGGCGCCGAGGTCCGGGAGGTCCGCGCGGTCGGCGACGGGCACCTCGGGCGCGCTGCGCCCCGCGGTCACGAGGGCGACGGTCATGCGCGCGAGGAGGTTCACGTTGAGCGCCGTCACCACCGCCCCTGCCAAGGTCGGCGCGGCGGTGGTGAGGCCGTGGCCACGCAACACGACCGCTCGCGTCCCCGCCATCGCCGCCGCCATCTGCTCGCCCCGCTCACGGCTCTTCACCAACCCGTAGTAGTCGAACACCGGGAGGCCCTGCTCGGCCATGCGCATCGCGGGGATGTTGAAGGCGCCGAAGACCGGGCGCAAGGGGAGGTCGGCGATGCTGCACAGCACCACGTCGGGAGGGTGCGCGTGCACGACGGCGCCGTCGCCGGATCGCGCTCGCAGGACCTCCCCATGGATCGGGAGCTCCTGGGGCAGCTGGCGGCCGGCGAGCTCTTCTGCGGGCTCCCCGTCCAAGTCGGTGAGGACGACGTCCTCGGGCCTCGTGAGGAGGAGCCCCGGGTCCGACGCGCTGCGCGCTCGGATGAGCATGTGCCGGTCGCCCACGCGCAGGCTCACGTGGCCGAGGATGTCGGACACGAGCCCTTCGGCCGCGAGCACCCGGCACGCCCGGGCGACGTCGACCCGACCCGTCGCGAGCTGCCCGGGGCTGGTCGCCGCCGAGGCGGTGCGCGCCTGGCTCACCGGGCGCTCCCCACGCCGGCAGGGGGAAGGACGCCCTCGACTGGAGCGACGAGCTCGAGGGTGTTCGCGACCAGGGCGTGGGCGACGTAGCGGCCGACGGTGAGCAGCACCCCGACGGCCGCCGCCTCGCCGAGCTCGTCGACGGCCCGCTCGAGCTCGCCGGCGGCCTCGTGGCCGTACCGGTCGACGACCGCGAGCGCGAGCTGGCGGGCGACGCCTGCCCGCGCGCTCAGCGCAGTGGGATCACCACGACCGACCGCGGCAGCGATC